>JAQCAN010000287.1 GCA_027621335.1 Bacteroidota bacterium | reverse complement strand
AGTGTTTATACTACGGTTTATAATTCAGTGAGATTACATCTTTGAAGAAAAATGTGTCTTAAGAACATCAGTTCAATGAGTCTGATAATTCATACCTTCTCCATCAAAATCATACCGTTATGCCTGGATCCATCTTATTCATCGTCTTTATTCTTCTGGTACTGTTCTTCTCCTTTTTTGTGGTGAAACAGCAGTCGGCTGCTTTGATAGAACGCTTTGGGAAATTCCAGAGTGTCCGTAATGCAGGACTCCAAATGAAGATTCCTCTGATCGATAAGATTTCAGGAAGAGTGAGTCTTAAAGTTCAACAGTTGGATGTCCTGGTAGAGACGAAGACAAAGGATGACGTCTTCGTCCGATTAAAAGTTTCGGTCCAGTATCACATCTTGAAGGACAAGATCTATGATGCTTTTTATCGACTGGAGAACACACACGATCAGATTACCAGTTATGTCTTTGACACCATTCGCGCTGAGGTTCCTAAAATGAAGCTGGATGACGTCTTTGAACGTAAAGATGATATCGCTATAGCCATTAAACGGGAGCTGTCACAAGCAATGGAGGAGTATGGCTATGTCATCATAAAGGCCTTGGTCACGGACATTGACCCTGCCCAAGAGGTCAAGATCGCCATGAACAGGATCAATGCGGCAGAGCGAGAAAAGGTAGCCGCTCAATATGAAGGAGATGCTGAACGCATCAAGATCGTGGAGAAGGCACGAGCTGAAGCAGAGAGTAAAAGATTGCAAGGACAGGGTATTGCGGATCAACGCAGAGAGATCGCCAAAGGCTTGGAGGACTCAGTTGAAGTGCTGAACAAAGCGGGTATCAACGCCCAAGAGGCGTCTGCACTTATCGTCATCACACAGCATTATGATACCCTTCATAGCATGGGTGAGAATTCCAACAGTAACCTGATCTTATTCCCCGTTTCACCTTCGACAGCCAGTGATATGATGACCCAATTGATAGCATCATTCATAGCCGCTCAGAAGTCCATAACCAAAGGTGATAAGGACTGACGGTCAAATTAGGAGGGACAGGAAAATATAGGAATGACTCCATATCTGTAAAGCCTTTTCTCTGTGGGCTGAGGATGGGGCCTCCCTTCGACTGCGCTCAGGATAAATTCCGCGCCCCATCATTGAGATTGTAGTATTCTAAATAAAAAAAGTCGGACTCTGAGATCCGACTTTCTTTTCAAAATGGGGTGGAAGATGGGGCTTGAACCCACGACCTCCTGAACCACAATCAGGCGCTCTAACCAACTGAGCTACAACCACCATTTAAATCTTTTGCTGCTCTCTCGAGAAGCGTGGCTGGTCCTCCCTATAGTGCAGGAAGCTACAACCACTAATTCCCCTTTTCTCACAAAAGGGACGCAAATATAATGTGTTAAACGATTCAGGTGCTCCCTCAGGTGCGATCTGACATTGGGATATAATCTCTTTTAGTGGCACCCACATACACTTGCCTTGGACGTCCGATGGGTTCGCGATGCTCTATCATCTCCTTCCACTGCGCAATCCAACCTGGAAGGCGACCGATGGCGAACATGACGGTGAACATCTCGGTAGGGACACCAAGCGCTCTGTAGATGATTCCCGAGTAGAAATCCACGTTAGGATAGAGACCCTTTTCCACGAAGTAACTGTCTTTCAAGGCGACCTCTTCCAGTTGCTTTGCAATCTCAAGAACAGGGTCATCGACACCCATCTTCGCTAGGATCTGGTCACATGACTTCTTGATGATATTCGCTCTAGGGTCGAAGTTCTTGTACACTCTATGTCCAAAGCCCATCAGCCTGAAGTCATCACTCTTGTCCTTGGCCTTATCCACCCACTTCTGCATACCTCCACCATCATGTCTGATCATCTCGAGCATCTCTATGACCTTTTGGTTTGCCCCACCATGGAGCGGACCCCAAAGAGCTGCAATTCCAGCTGAAATGGCCGAGTACATGTTAGCCTGTGAGGACCCAACGATACGCACAGTGGACGCTGAGCAATTCTGTTCATGGTCAGCATGCAGGATGAGCAATTTATCCATGGCATCGGACACCACTGGATCGATCTCGTAATCTTCCACTGGAAGACCGAACATCATCATCAAGAAATTGTCGATGTAGTTCAGCTTGTTCAGTGGATACATGGTTGGCTGACCCATAGCGAATTTGTAGGCCATAGCGGCCAACGTTGGCATTTTGGCAATCAAGCGATGCATGGTCAACTCGATGTCCTCCATGGAGCGGTTAGGTTGCTGGCTCTTAGGATAGAAGGTTGATAATGAGGAGATCATGGTGGAGAGAATACCCATTGGATGCGCTCCAGTTGGGAAAGCCTCGAAGAAGCGCCTCATATCCTCATGTACCAGCGTGTGGCGACCAATGCTGTTCTCAAAATAGCTCAGCTCCTTTTTGTTCGGTAATTCTCCGTTGATCAGAAGATAGGCTACTTCCAAGAATGTAGATTTTTCAGCCAACTGTTCAATAGGATATCCCCTGTACCGGAGAATACCTTTCTCCCCATCAAGGAAAGTGATTGCACTCTTGGTCGAACCTGTATTCTTGAATCCTGGATCCAGGGTGATGTAGCCAGAGTCAGCTCTCAAAGATGAGATGTCTATGGCATGCTCATCTTCACTTCCAATGATAACAGGAAGTTCGTACTCTTTTCCTTGCAGGATTATTTTGGCGGTCTCGCTCA
>JAQCAN010000286.1 GCA_027621335.1 Bacteroidota bacterium | reverse complement strand
ATACAGAACGAGGTCTCACTGGATTGGGCCGATGAGACCATCGCTTTTGAGCCGGGCATACCTGACCAGTAAAAACCAGAGTGCCGTTCACATACCATTCGAAGGTGGACGTAGCGATGGACTGAATGTAAGTATCCCCATTCTCAGGGAAGAGTGCCGATCCATTGAAGGTCACCTGAGAACCTGTGCAGGCTAGAATCTCATCATCCGGTCCAAGGGTCAGGAGGGGGTCAACAGCAATCTGAGGTTCGATGGCCTGACAGGGGAAAGCACAGTTGATGTCGATTGCGAATCCCACATTGGTGACACTGCCGTCCGTATCGAACACCAAGGTGACACATGTGCCAGTAGTCATGAAGCTCTGTCCTTGTATCTGATTGCCTGTGGCTTGGACGATGAGCGGACTGGAGGTCGTAGGCCCGTCATAGACGAACAGGTCATCGAAGAAATTCTCTATCTGGAACTGCAGGACATCAAGGATGAGCTGCGAACCATTGGACGAGCAGAACGTGACGGTATAGAGTTGTGAATTCCCATAATTCCCACTCGGCCCTCCAGAGTCATAGATGGTACCCTGACAGGTAAGGATGGTGGTGCCATTGGTAGCGGCATTTATGGGATAATTCTGCGCAGCACTGCTGGCAAAGCATAATAATGCCAGAATACAGATGAAGAAATGGTTGCGCGCGTTCATGCAGGACAAATCTGAAAGAGTCCGGTTAAAAGTAAGATATATCATCTCAGACAAGCGCGCATCTCGAGGCAGGACATGACCCTCAGACGCTCACGACAACCGAGCTGAGCTCAAGTGATTCCAATGGGCCACTTAGCGCTCGGGGAAGGTGCAATGGAATTCAATGATTGATGAAACATGAAAAGATGATCTTATGTCATAGGAGGACTTCCCATCGCTACTTATGGTCTAAAATACTATTAGTATATTTGAAAGGCTCCGGGCCATTTCCCCATGAAAGGATTACTCGTCATCATCGCACTAATATGGTTCCATACGTCTGGAATCAGCCAGACTGTGACCCTTCCTATTGATTTTGACCCGGATTCTATTGCTTCAAGTGACTTCTCAAACTTTGATGGTGGGGAGGGAACCGCCATTTCGAACCCTGTTCCAACTGCGATAAACCCCAGCAACTATGTCGGACGCATGGTTCGGAATGGAGGTCAACAATGGGCGGGAGCCTATTTGACTGCTACCACTAATTTGGATTTCAGTGTGAACCCCATTATTTGCATGAAGGTCTATACAACTGCGTCTGTAGGCACCAGAGTGAGCCTGAAGATGGAAAACGCCTCGCTCGCCTCTTCAGGTGATAGGCATGCATTTACTACCGTTTCTGGGGAATGGGAGACACTGTGCTATGACTTTACAGGACAGCCGACCAACTTCAATCGCCTGGTATTTCTATTCGATTTATACAATGTGGGTAATGGAACAAGTACGTCCACGTTCTACTTTGATGACATTCAACAGCTTTCAACTCAACCACCATTGTTGACACCAGGAAGTCAAATCTTCTGTCCCAATGGATCGTTGACGCTCACCTATCCTGGGTCAGGAACCTATAACTGGTATGCCGACTCTGGAGGAAACACGCTCCTTCAAGCTGGCAGCAGCACCTATACTACACCTGTGCTTACTAGTGGGACGTCCTATTATGTTCAGGACATGTCTTCTGTGTCCTTTCCGACATCACCTGTTGGTCCGAGCGTTAAAGGTGGCAGCGCCATCGGAAATTCGATAACTACTAGTACCTTTTTCATATCCAATCTGGATAATGGCTTGTTTCACTCGGTGGATATCGTTCTTCATTTACCCACAGGTCCTCCGGTTGGGAATGCTTGTACGTATAGAGTAGACCTTTTCAACATCACCCAAGGAACGAGCAGGACCAATACCCGGATATTGAATCCCGCTTCAAATTTTTCACAGCACTTCTACGACTTCAGTTCATCACCACTACCTTTATTTATCAATGATCAGTTGGAGTTACGTATTACCTCAGTCACTGGCCCTCCTTGCTACTGCACGAGTACGAGTCAAGGGGATAATGGATTGTTTCTTCCTTTTCCAAATTCATATGACCCTCAGCTCACTTTTACAGCACATACATCGAACGGCAATTCCAATTCACTCATGTCCGGACTCAATTATGTCGTTTCTGGTGACTTTGTAAATCCAACCTTGTATCAAGTCAACGCCATAGCCGATTGTGGCAGCCCTCTACCTGTTGAGCTATTGAATTTCACAGTCCGTGACAATAATGGAGATGCACTTCTCACATGGGCGACTGCATCTGAGTTGAACAACGACCGTTTTCTGGTCATGCGAACACTGGACGGAATCGAATACGAGACTATAGGCACGGTGAATGGTGCAGGAAACTCTTCGTCCATCTTGCAGTATTCGTTTCGGGACCGTAATCCTTTGTTGGGCTTGAGCTACTATCAGTTGAAGCAGATCGATTACGATGGCACCGAGTCCTTGAGTGCGCCTGTGTCCTTCATGAACAGGAATGGTGATGAATTTGTATTGTCCCCTAATCCGACCACTCGGGATGTGAATATCCTCCTCGGGAATCTATATGAGGAGGTCCAGGTGAGAATCTCAGATATCACAGGTCGTCAATTAGAGCATCTGATGTTCCAAGAGACTGAGAATCTCAATTTTGAGCTTCAAGGCTTCCCTGG
>JAQCAN010000285.1 GCA_027621335.1 Bacteroidota bacterium | reverse complement strand
GATGAAACTGAGGCCTATGGCCTGCTCCTCGTCTATGGCCTTGGCAAAGCCTACGAAGTCGTATTTCGCGATGCCTGCAAAGTACTCAGAGTGCATGGCTCCCACTTGCAGGTCGCTCTTCACCCCAAGAAGGCCCGCGGGATTCCAGTATCCAGAAGTGACATCCTCTACACTGGCGATCTGGCTACCCGACATACCCAGTCCTCGGGCACCAACTCCTATGGCCAAGAATTCATTCGAATATTTCCTTACTTGGGCTTCCGAAGCAAGCACTAAGAACACAGATAGAAGCGCCAAGAGGAATTTGGACATGCGGAGGGACATCATCACGTAAAGTTATGTATTAAGCCTATTGTCAATAGGACGTTCATCGACCTCTATTGAACTTCCAACTGCTTAAAAAATTGCCTCTCGACCTACAGACATTCCTTGTCAGAAAGGATCGTGATATTTGTGTCATGAAATCCATTGTGCTCATCTGTTCAAGTCTGTTCATCCTGTCCATGGCATGGGGACAGGAAAAGGAGAAGGAACGCGCTCCGTGGAAGGATAAGATCGTGCTTGGAGGAGATGTCATTTTAAGCTTTGGGACGAATGCGACCCAGATAGGCCTGTCCCCGCTAGTAGGCTATCGCCTTACCGATAGGCTTGTTTCCGGTATTGGTATGACCTATATCTATGGCTCCTTCAGGGACTATGAAAGCAACCTGTTCGGCCTCAGACAGTTCAATCGCTACTTTGTGACCGATGAGATCTTCCTTCATGCTGAATTCGAACAATCCAGTTATGTCTTCAATTTTCCATTGGATAGAGAGTCTGTTCGCTATGATTTCCCTGCGATTCTTGTCGGTGGCGGATACCAGAGTAGCTTAGGTGGTCGATCAGGTATCAGTATCACTGTCTTGTATGATATCCTTCAAGACAGGAATTCACTTTACAACGGCCCTATATTCAGAGGAGGGTTCATGTTCGGGATCTAAGGCCTCAAGCGACCATCGGAAAGCCCCTTCGTCCTGAGTCCAAGCGCTCCTCGGCCCAGCGGAGAAAATCGAAGTACTCGAAAGCGATACGTTCCGATGCATCCTTCCTCACCGACCTCAGGGTCATAATGTACTTCTCCAAGGCATTTCGTTCTCCTTCAAGGGTTCGACTCCTGCGGATATCGGCAATATATCTCAGCAGTGCTGACTCAACAGCTCCCAAACGACCACGGGAGTGCAGATACCGCTTGAGTCCCCTGGCGCTATGAACCAACCACTCCCTATCATCCTGTTCAATGTAGAGCACATTTGAAAAGACCAATGATCTAGAATAGACCTCATCATTCCTGCTGATATCACTCCCATTGAGGACCCTGTTCACGCATTTCAAGGCCTTCCCGCGTTCTCCCCTGCCATGATAGAGTAACGCGTAGCCGTAATCGATACCCGCCTTGACCATTACATTCAGTCCTGAACAGGATTCGAGGTACTTCTTCTCCAAGTCTATTAGATGCTCAGAATCATGGTAGGAATGAAGATGATTCTCATAAAAGAGTTTGGACTGAAGATAAAGCGCGAGATAATCGATTGCATTCGGTGCCTCATGCTCTTCTCTATACATCACTTTCAGCTTGACCAATAATTCCTCCGCCTGATCATAAGCATGGATGCGGTATGCACTATAGAATCCATTCGCGATCATCTTGGCCATGGAAAGTCTGTGGTCTTTGGTCAGATAAGGATGAGCTTCCAAGATATCCATGCAGGCTTTGGTATGTTCAAGACTTATCTGTCCATCATTCTTTAGGAATCCCTCGGCCGACATGGCATGATGGTAGAGAAAAGATGCACGGGCACTGATTCCTTGGTAAGGTGAAGCAGCCTGTGGCGATGGATTTTCTTTGTTAGCATCCGTTCCTCCTGTATGGTACAAACACCTAGGTTTCATCGTCTCTAAATCCGCTTTCGTCCAATAGTCAAGAGAAATCAGCAACCACGGTTCACTTTTTGCGTTTATAACCTACCGACTTAGTTTAAAAGAGAACGCGATGTTGAATAGAGCAAAAGAATTAGAGGTAATGGTTGATTCCAACTCCAACAGGATGGTGATACGCTACGCCCCTCGCACGGAGAGGACCTTATATGACCTTTGTGATATGAACGGACGCGTCTTGAAGACCGGAGTGATCAAAGCTGCGGAGACCATCTTAGAAATCACTGGCTTGAAGGGGAAAAAGTTCGTGATGCTGGTTGTGGATGGCGATCAAGTCATCAGTCAGCGCATCTCAGTGGCCGCCTAAGCATTCATCAATTCCTCAATAAGGTCAGCCTCAATGGGGATGTCCCTCATGAGATTGAAGGGACTGCCTTTCTCCTGGACCACGACATCATCCTCCAGCCTTATTCCCAAGTTCTCTTCCGGAATGTAGATGCCCGGTTCCACGGTAAATGCCATATTGGCTTTGATGGGCTCTATCCATGAGCCTACATCATGTGTATCCAGACCGATATAGTGGGAGGTGCCATGCATGAAATATTTCTTGTAGGCAGGCCATTCAGGATTCTGGTTCTTGATGTCTGTAGAATCGATGAGTTTCAGGTCCAGAAGTTCCTTCTCCATGAGTTGGCCCACCTCCTTATGGTAGTCAGTTAAGGTCACCCCTGGGACTAGAAGCTCCGTAGCTGCATTCTTTACCCTAAGCACTGAATTGTAGACTGCCTTTTGCCTAGCTGTG
>JAQCAN010000284.1 GCA_027621335.1 Bacteroidota bacterium | reverse complement strand
GGACGACCTGCGAAAAGAGCATGATTTGAAGTGAGATCAGGATGGCGATAGAGGATTTCATAGGTTCTGAGGGTGAGTTATAGCAAAGCTAGCTGGAAAAGCCAGAGCCATAGGTTTAATTACAATCAATAGTCACAATCCTAGCCCCAAGTCTGGCATTATGAGAATAAAAAAAGCCGTCCTGAATCATCAGGACGGCTTCGAATTCTCTTCGAATCAAGGTGCCTACTCAGCCAATATGATGACCTTGTTCTTAAGGACTTCTATCACTCCACCTTTGACCTCGATTGTCTGCTCCACCCCACCTTCTTGACGGACAAGGATGCCTCCTTTTACCAAGGCACTGATCATCGGTGCGTGGTTATTCAAGATACCCAAGCTTCCATCTTTTCCAGGAACGCTCACATACGTGGCCTCACCTGAGAATATCTGCTTGTCTGGAGAAATGATGTCGAGTTGCATAGTTCCTTATATTAAACGTCAGCAAGCATCTTCTTACCAGCCTCGATGACATCTTCTATCGTTCCTTTCAAGTTGAAGGCCGCTTCAGGATAGTTATCGACTTCACCATCCAAAATCATGTTGAATCCTTTGATGGTATCCTCGATTGGCACAAGTACACCAGCCAAACCTGTGAACTGCTCGGCTACGTGGAATGGCTGAGACAAGAATCTGGACACTTTACGAGCGCGGTATACTGTCTTCTGATCCTCCTCGGATAATTCATCCATACCCAAGATGGCAATGATATCCTGAAGTTCCTTGTAGCGCTGAAGCACCTCCTTCACACGCTGGGCTGTATTGTAATGCTCATTTCCAACAATCTCAGGAGTCAGGATACGTGACGTGGAGTCCAATGGATCCACGGCTGGATAGATACCTTGCTCCGCAATCTTCCTTGACAATACCGTAGTCGCATCCAAGTGGGCGAATGTAGTTGCAGGTGCTGGGTCAGTCAAGTCATCCGCCGGAACGTAGACCGCCTGGACGGAAGTGATGGATCCACGCTTGGTGGACGTAATGCGTTCCTGCATCGCTCCCATCTCAGTGGCCAGTGTTGGCTGATATCCTACCGCTGATGGCATACGTCCAAGTAGTGCTGATACTTCAGAACCCGCCTGAGTGAAGCGGAAGATGTTATCGATGAAGAAAAGAATGTCATTTCCAGCTCCTTTTCCATCCCCATCACGGAAGTATTCTGCCAAGGTCAATCCAGAAAGTGCCACACGAGCACGAGCACCAGGAGGCTCATTCATCTGTCCGAAGACCAGACTTGCTTTGGATTGCTTAAGACCTTCCATATCCACCTTGCTAAGGTCCCATCCGCCAGCTTCCATGCTGTGCAAGAAGTCCTTGCCATAAGTGATAACTCCCGATTCGATGAACTCCCTCAAGAGGTCATTCCCTTCACGGGTACGTTCTCCTACTCCAGCAAATACAGAAAGACCTTCGTAAGCCTTCGCGATGTTGTTCACCAGCTCCATGATCAATACGGTCTTTCCTACACCCGCTCCACCAAAGAGACCGATCTTTCCTCCTTTGGAATAAGGTTCGATGAGGTCGATGACCTTGATACCAGTGTAAAGGATCTCACTCGCAGTAGAAAGGTCCTCAAAACGAGGTGGCTGCCTATGAATAGAAGAGCTGGTTGCCTTGGATACCTCACCAAGTCCATCAACAGCCGTGCCCACTACATTGAAGAGGCGTCCTTTGACCGCTTCACCGGTCGGCATCTGGATAGGAGCCCCTGTTGAGACTACTTTCATACCTCTCTGCAGACCATCTGTGGCATCCATGGAGATAGCGCGGACCGTTTCTTCACCAACGTGCTTCTGTGTTTCAAGGACGAGCACCTTTCCGTCACCTAATTGCACCTCGAGAGCATCCAGGATGTTAGGAAGGTTAGCGCCATCAGCGAAACTCACATCGACAACAGGCCCGATGACCTGGGAGACCTTACCGTATATTTCAGACATAGAAATCTTTTTATGCTTAATTTGAAGCCTCGCGGGGTCCCTTGCAAGGGCCTTGAAAGTGGCTTCTGAATTCGGCTGCGAAAGTAGTAATTACTGAAATGAAAATCCAACCAAATGTGCATAAATCGAATTCCACGGAGAGCCATGGAAAAGTATGACTCGGCCAAGGCCCTTTTATTGCTGAATCTGGCCATGTCTATAGTCCTTATTGGCCTAACTGGTTGCCATGGAAGTACCCCCCTTGACACAGATAGCTCCCAGATGGAAATGGAGGGCTTAGAAGCCAAGAAGTCCAACGTGGACATAAGCGCATTTGAACGACAGTGGAGCTATAGCGTCAGGGGGCTTTCCCAAGTGGATGACCGTATCGCCTGGGCCAGTGGGACGAAAGGGAGTTTCATGCGCTGCTTGGATGGAGTCCATTGGGAAGCGGGCAGTATTTCGGGGTACACGCATCTGGATTTCAGGGATATAGAGGCATTTGATGCCAATAAGGCCCTGATCATGGCAGCTGGAGACGAAGGAAGGATATTACGCACAGAAGATGGAGGACAGACGTGGACCGAGGTGTACACCAACATGGAAGAAGGAATCTTCTTAGATGGAATGGATTTCAATGGTGCCAAGGGATATTGCATCGGTGACCCGTTGGATGGATTTCCCTTTATCCTGTATTCAGAAGATGAAGGCCGGCATTGGAGCCGAATAGGATCAAAACAGCTACCTGAGGCCATCCCAGGTGA
>JAQCAN010000283.1 GCA_027621335.1 Bacteroidota bacterium | reverse complement strand
ACCCTCTTTGCCCGTATAGACCGTCAGCTTAAACTCAACCGAAGATTGCTCAAGCACTTCAACCAAGCCGGGAAGAGCACCATAAGGGCCCAAAAACTGTTAGATGCGGGATTCGATCCCCATTACTTCACCCATTACTGGAAGAACCAAGCAGGGAATGTCTATCTCTTCTGCTATGATGTGGGCTTCCTCAAGCTGAAGGAGAATGACAAGGTGAAGTATATCCTCATAGAATGGCAGGACTATATGAAGCCCTCTGTCTGATGGGTGATTACCTAGATGGACTTGACCGTGCCGTGACTTTTCTATATGGAAGGGATAGTTCAACAACTCCCCTACTCCTCTGCCCGTGGCCGGAAGTGGCAGGGCATGAAGGGCATGGACCTCTTGGGGGCGCTGGCGGGCACAGAGCGGAGCCTTGCGAGCTCCTGTGACCGACACCCGCCCCGGGACAGGCCCTCATGGCCTATAACGGAGGACGCGTCAAGGCAGCCAGAGAATGGACTTGCAGCCACTCAAGGCTCCAATAAACCCAGTCCTTGGCTCTCATGGAATTGCTTCAGGGTCTTCGCGTTGTCATTGGCCATGTAGATCGCCTCCATGATGCGCGTGCGGATGTTCATCTTGTTCAGCTTCTTGTTATCCATGCTGGGATAGATGCGGTTGGATAAGAACACATAGACGATCTTCTCCTCCGGATCGGCCCAGGCTAAAGTGCCCGTGAAGCCCGTATGACCAAAGCTCTCATAGCTGATGCACTCACAGGTGGGACCTTCATCCCCATGGCGGTTAGGCTTGTCAAAGGCGACTCCCCTGCGGTTCTCATCTTTCTTACCGTTGCAGAACTGGCATTTGGTGAATTCACCGATCACCGCGGGATCGATGAACTGCTGCCGTGCATAGGTCCCTCCATCCAGGAACATCTGCATCATGGCCGCCAGATCCCCTGCATCACTGAACAGGCCCGCATGGCCTCCTACCCCTCCCTGCATGGCCGCTCCCATGTCATGCACGTGACCCTGCAAGAGTTGCATGCGGTAATACAGGTCATACTCCGTAGGGACGATGCGGTCCTTGGGGATGCGTTTCAAGGGCAGATAGCCCATGGTCTCCAAGCCCATAGGCTCATAGAAGTTCTCAGCCACATACTCGTTCAGAGGCTTCTCTGTGATCTGCTCTATGATGGCCTTCAAGAAGTAATAGCCCAGGTCGCTGTATTTATAATCCCTTTTGGTTCTCAAGGGGGTATTCAGGATCTTGGTCATGATGGAGTCCCGCTGACCCTCATTCATCCACACGTCCTCAGCGACTTCCACTTGAAAGCCTTCTAGAGGAACTTTGCGATAGAGTTCAGGGTTCAGTTTGCCTGAGGTCAAGGTACTCGTGTAAAAAGGGATCCAAGGCATAAGGCCTGCTTGATGGGTGAGGATGTCCCTGATGATCAAGTCATGGTACTCGGAACTATCTGGAATCTGAGGCAAATAGTCCCCCAAGGTGGAGTCCACGCTGAGCAGGCCATCGTCCACCAGGGTCATCAGGGCACTGGCCGTAGAAGCGATCTTGGTAATGGATGCCAGGTCATAGATATCGTCCACCTTGGTCACATCCTTGGACTCATAGGTATGCCCTCCAAAAGCCTTCTCGTAGATGATCTTCCCATCCTTGGCCACCAAGACCACACATCCAGGATAGGCCCCAGCAGCGATTCCTTCCTTGGCTATAAGGTCGATCTCAGCCAGGTCATCGGAGGAGATGCCCAATTCCTCGGGCAAGGCGCTTTTCAGCTTCCCATTCTCTATCCTCAATCCGAAGCCCGAGGGATAATGGCCCGCGATGCTCACAGGTAGGCGACCATCGATGTCATTCAGACCCATGATGGCCTCAGCCGCCTTCTTACGTGAGATGGCGTTGTCCTCATAGGCTATGAGCAAGCTCCTCACCCCTTGTAAGGATGAGAAAGCTTCCAGAGCGTATGGATTACCGAAATGGCAAAGGATCACTTTATGGTCCATCATCAATGCTTTGACAAGTTCCACTGCTTCATCACTCAGTCCGAAGTTATTCTTAGGATTACGGCTCAAGTCATGCAGTCCGATGATTATAATCTCTTGGTCCTTCAAGCCTTGCTGAATGCGATTCCTTGTATAGGCATCCGGAATCCGTGGTGCATTGAGAGCCTGCTTCAGGCCGCGTTTCTTTAACTCAGCATGGAACTCATTATCCAATGCAGTCCCTATGGAAAGATAGGCCACTGATGGCAGGTCGGCCATCCTCAAGGGAAGGATACTGCTGTCATTCCGCAAGAGGGTGATGGAACGCTCATATAGCAGCTCGTTCAACCTGGCCGAACGGTCGGTATTGAGGTCTTCGATAAGGCCTTCCTGATCCACAGGAGTAAAGTGGTCCAAGCCCTGCCAGGTCTTAGCCATGAGGATCCTCTTGCAATGCATGGCGATCTCAGCCTCTGTGAGCGTGCTGTCCTGTATGGCCTGCTTGATGAGTTGGACCGCTTTGGGCACGTCCTCAGGGAAGAGTAGGACATCATTACCCGCCAGAAGGGCTTTCAGTTCCACTTCCCCTGGTTTCCAATACGAGGCGACCCCTTTCATGTTCAAGGCATCGGTGAAGCTGAGTCCTTGGAAGCGCAGTTCCTTTCTCAACAGATCTCCGACCACATGGGGTGAAAGTGTGGAGGCCAAGTTCTCCGTGGAGTCCAACGCGGGGATGTAC
>JAQCAN010000282.1 GCA_027621335.1 Bacteroidota bacterium | reverse complement strand
TGAGTGGTTTCTTGCCTCTGAAGGTAGCTTGCCCTTTCTTGTTCACCTGAGCGGTATCAGCATAGTAGAGTTTGGCTCCGAAATAATTGGCCAAGTAAAGTGTCGTGTCCGTCCAAGGTTTGACCTGCACCTTGATCTCATAGCCTTGGGCACTGGCTTGAGCCCCAAAGAGCAAGATCATACTGAGTAAGCCAAGGATGTAGATGCATCTCTTCATAACGTGTTCTCTCTTAACTGATCTTATGGTGTTTTGCATTGGACAAATTTCAGGCCAGTTCTGTGGCTGTTTTGAATTCACTTGTGAAATGGAAGGCAATGTCAGGATTGTTCTGTTTCTCCAAATTCAATATCCACTGTGAAGGGGCAAGGAAGACCTCATTCCCATCCTTATCCAATACGATTTCTTGGGATTTCAAACGGCAGAATTCCTTCAGCTTATCCGGGCGGTCGCTAGTCAACCAACACGCTTTGAAGAACTGCAAGGGTTTGAAATCGCAGCTTGCGCCATATTCATATTCCAAACGGTACTTGATGACATCGAACTGGAGTTCACCTACCACACCTACGATACGCCTGTTACCGATCTCTTTGGTGAAGAGCTGGGCCACACCTTCGTCCGTCAGCTGCTGGATGCCTTTCTCCAGTTGCTTACTTTTCATAGGGTCTTTATTGACCAATTCCTTGAAGAGCTCCGGTGAGAAGCTTGGAATCCCTCGGAACATGAACTCCTTCCCTTCGGTCAGTGTGTCCCCGATCTTGAAATTGCCCGTGTCGTAGAGCCCTATCACATCACCTGGATAGGCTTCTTCAATGAGGCTCTTGTTCCGGGCCATGAAGGTGGTCGGATTCGCGAAACGCACCTTTTTTCCTTCTCTCACATTATGGTAGAATGTATTCCTCTCGAATTTTCCAGAGCAGATACGCAGGAAGGCTATTCGGTCACGGTGCTTGGGATCCAGATTCGCATGGATCTTGAAGACGAAACCAGAAAAATCTTTTTCAGTAGGAGAGACCTCTCCTTCAGTGGTCTGTCGCCCCTGGGGCATTGGCGCAATGCGGCAGAAGGTATCCAAGAGTTCCTGCACCCCGAAGTTGTTCACCCCGCTCCCAAAGAATACAGGCGCGATATCTCCCTTGGCATAGACTTTCGAGTCAAATTCCTCGTAGACCCCACTGATGAGCTCTACATCTTCCCTAAGCTGGGCCGCCTGCGAGCCAAGGATCAGGTCCAATTTCGCATCACTCAAGTCCTTGATGACCTCAGCATTCTTCTCCACTTTGGTCTTTCCTGGATCGAAGAGTTTCAATGAGGAATCGAAGAGGTTATAGATGCCTTTGAAGGTGGCTCCTATCCCGATGGGCCAGCTGAGAGGCCTCACCTTGATGTCCAGCTTATCTTCCAACTCGTCCAAGAGGTCGAAGGCATCCTTGCCTTCCAGGTCCATCTTGTTCACGAAGATCATAACAGGCGTCTTCCTCATGCGACAGACCTCCATCAGACGCTCGGTCTGTTCCTCCACCCCCTTCACGCAATCTACCACGAGGATGACGCTGTCCACAGCGGTGAGCGTACGGTATGTGTCCTCTGCGAAGTCTTTGTGACCCGGAGTGTCTAAGATATTGATGTTCAAGTCCTTGTATTCGAATCCCATGACCGAGGTTGCTACGGAGATCCCACGTTGCTTCTCTATCTCCATGAAATCGGAAGTGGCCGTCTTCTTGATCTTATTCGACTTCACAGCTCCAGCAGTCTGGATAGCCCCTCCATAGAGCAGGAACTTCTCGGTCAGGGTGGTCTTTCCAGCATCAGGGTGGGAGATGATGGCGAAGGTCTTGCGCTTCTTTATTTCTTCAACTAAGGACATGATATTCAGTAAAGGCCTCCCTTTTTGGGGGCACAGCCCCAAAGGTATCACGCTCAGTGCTATCAGGCTGACTTTTTAAAAGGCTTTAACAATTTTGACCCTGGCGTGGGGAATGATTCCTTCACATTCCCTTCAGATTCAAGTGCCTTTTCTTTATCACAAGCTTGATAGCCTGCTAATCCATTGAGAAATAGAGTCAAAGAACTTTGTGATAACTAAACACTATTGGGCATTTCTAGGAGAAATCCGCTGGAAGTACCCTTTAAAAAGTTCTGCGCCAATGAGCGATTCAGCTAAGCGCTATGTAGAGGTGCTCATCATTTCGGACGTCCACTTAGGGACCTATGGATGCCGGGCGAAGGAACTCATCTCGTACATCAAGTCCCTTGACATTGGTATGCTCATCCTGAATGGTGACATCATAGACATGTGGCAGTTCAATAAATACTATTGGCCCAAGTCGCATATGAAAGTGCTCCGGCTGCTCTTCAAACTGATCGGGAATGGGGTGCCAGTGTATTACATCACAGGGAATCATGACGAGTTGATGCGCAGGTTCTCAGGTACAGTTATCGGGAATCTGAAGATCATGGACAAGCTCATCCTAGAACTTGACGGACGCTACCATTGGATCTTTCATGGGGACATCTTCGACTTCACTATGAAACATTCCCGTATGTTGGCCAAACTGGGAGGATGGGCCTATGATTTCCTGATCGTTCTCAATTCCTTCCTGAATTTCGTCTCCGAACGTATTCTGGGTAGAGGTCGCGTCTCCCTCTCCAAGAAGATCAAGAACAGTGTGAAATCTGCTGTCAGTTTCATTGACGATTTCGAACAGACCGCGGCATCCATTGCCATCGATAAAGGATATGACGCGGTCATCTGCGG
>JAQCAN010000281.1 GCA_027621335.1 Bacteroidota bacterium | reverse complement strand
ATGAGGTGCATTTCATCACCTATGACCAACCTGTTAGGCTCGGAAGCATCTGGACCAATATCTTTTACCATGAGGTCACGGTCACGGACTACCCACTCTTCAAGTATGCGCCTTATGAACTCATTCTCACCAGTAAACTGGTGGAAGTGGTGGAGTACCATAACTTGGACTTGCTGCACGTCCATTATGCGATTCCGCATGCCTCAGCAGCCTTCATGGCGCGGGCCATCTTGAGAAAGAAAGGCAGGAACATACCCTTTATCACCACCTTACACGGCACGGATATCACGCTACTCGGTAAAGACGCTTCCTATGAACCTGTCATCACATTTGCCATCAATGAATCCGATGCGGTCACGGCTGTGTCTGAAAGTCTGAAGAAGGATACACTGGAGAACTTCCAAGTGGACCGCGAAGTTCAGGTCATCCCTAACTTCATTGACATAGAACGCTATCACGGATTATTCGATCAAAAGCTGAGGGATAGCTATGCGCCCAATGGCGAGAAGATACTGGTCCATACCTCCAACTTCAGACCCGTGAAACGGATAGAGGACATCTTGCATGCCTTTGCCAAATTGAAGGAGCAGCTTCCAGTGAAGCTTCTTCTAATAGGTGATGGCCCTGAGCGAAGCCGTGTGCAGCAACTCTGCAAGGAGTTGAACACATGTGATTCGGTTCAGCTTCTCGGCAAACTGAAGCGTCCAGAAAAGATCATGGCCATTTCCGATCTCTATATCCAAGCTTCTGAGCATGAGAGTTTCGGGCTGAGCGCCTTGGAGGCTATGGCCTGCGGAGTTCCTGTGGTATCGACCGATCCTGGGGGAATCCCAGAGGTAGTGGAGCATGGCGTCTCAGGTCTCTTGGGTCCAGTGGGAGGCGTGGAGCAACTGGCTAAGAATGCCTACGATATCCTCCATGATCCAGCGGTCCACGAGCGCTATAAGGCCAATGCCAGTGCGCGCAGCAAGCACTTCGACATCCATACCATCCTGCCTGAATACATCAAACTCTATGAAGGATTGGTCATCCCTAGCGCAGTAGGGTGATGGTTCCTTTGTAGCTCCTGGGTTGGAACAAGTAGTTGTACTGGATGGTGTAGTAATACGCCCCATCAGTCGCAGGGTTGTCGTTATACGTCCCGTCCCACTTCCGCAATAGATCGGGTGACTCGAAAACTGGAATTCCCCAGCGATCAAAGATCTCCACTCGTTTTTCTCTTACACAGTAGTCCGGTTCATGGACGATGCGCCATTCATCGTTCCAGTTGTCTCCATTGGGAGAGAACACATTTGGTATGGTATCCAAGATTCCCAGCGAAGGCGTGCTTACAAAGATGTCCATAGGCACATCGATGGTCTGGATGACTTCGCAGTTCTTGGTGATCACTGTGAAGTCCACGCGATAAGGTTCATCCCTCACATTCTCGCAACGGGGCGTCCAGCAGAACTCACTCGTGATATCGAAAAGACCTGAAGTGTCGGCAAAGGTGGCGGGCTTGTCCATGGTGAAGAGCTCGCTTTCGAAATCTGCGGAAATGAATAGGGTGTCGATGTTATTCAAATCGCTAGCTCGCACACTGAAACAATAGGTGCTGTCCTCATAGACATTATAGTACTTCAATCCTGTATCAGGCGATTCCAAAATGGTCGGTTCATTATCAGGTAGACTCACTGTAAGGCTTACTGGGAGATAGGTTGTATCTCTCGTGAAACATCGAGAAGTGATGACTTGGAAATCTATGACGTACGGCTCATCACGGATGTCCTCACATGAGATGATCCATTCGAAGGGTGAGGTCACGTTGAGCAAGGCCGAATCGGTTTCGAAGAAGGCTGGAGAGAACCCGAAATCCAAGGGAGTGAGCATACTTAACTCAAGAGTGTCGTAGGGGTTTGCATCGACAGCGATGACATCGAAGGCATACGTATCCTCTTGACCAAAGATGATGTCGAAATCTACAGCAGGGCTGGTGAACACCGTGGGTAAATTAGGAGGCAACTGAACGATGATGGCCAGGTTCAATGTGTCGTAGGAGGTTTCTCCCGTACAGAGGTTATCCGATTGGGTGAGGAAATAGGCCCAATACGGCTCATCCCTCACGTAGTCACAGCCCAAGCTATCCCACGTGATCAGACCAGAATGCGAACCGTTCACCCAAAGGACGGTATCATATTCTGCCAAGATATCATAGGTGCCATTGAAGATCTCAGACTCTGCATAGAGGATACTCATCTCTATAGAGTCTGTGGGGTTGTCCTCTACCAAGATGGGGATGGAGTTGGCCACAAAAGGGAGAATATAGACGGTGTCGGTAACTCCGAATCCCACGAAATCGGGAGCGATATCGAATTCGCAGATGGTGGATTCCATGGTGATCTCGCGCCTCACCTCACCGATCTTCACTCCGTCTCTATATTCCTCCACTACCACGCCATAAGCGAAGAAGCCTTGGATATCAGGTGATGCAGTGATGAGCCCTGTTTCAGAGTTGATGCTCATTGGAGGGGTGCCCCCGCAGATAGTGGCTAAACTATAACCTGCATCCCATGGTAAGTCTATGAATGGGCGTGGACTTCCACCAATAGGATCTGGTAAGAACTCATCGGCAAAGGACCCCTTTATAGGTGTGGAGAGTGAGTAGACTAGCGAATCCCCATCTGCGTCCAAGGCATTGAAAGAGAATTCATTCAAGGTGGTAATACAGAAATAGCCATCATTAGGATAAGGAGCGAATTGTGGACTGGAGTTCATCAAAGCAGGATTTGGGAT
>JAQCAN010000280.1 GCA_027621335.1 Bacteroidota bacterium | reverse complement strand
AATACAAGCCCGCCAACGTGGTGAAGTCCTTTCCCGCCATGACGTCCTCTCTGTAGGTATTCAGTCGGTCCTTGACCTTCTGGATCTCTTCTTCCGAGGGTTTGGGCTTGATGACGATCTGACTGACCTCCACTTCGGAATCGATGAGCGGAATGCTATCCATGGGGAGTGAGGTATAGAACTCCTCCACATCATCAGGGGTGATATGCAGTGTTCCGACCATCGATTGCTGTACATTCTGTATCAACAATTGCTCTTGGATGGCGTCATGGAATTCCGCGCGGATCTCTGGAATGGACTTGCCATAATAGGTTGCAAGTTTGTCCTCTCCCCCTAATTGCTCGCTGAACATGGCGATACGCCTATCCATCTCCCCTTGTATAACGTCCTCACCCACTTCCACGCTGTCCACCTTGGCCCTATGCAACATGAGTTTCTCAAAGAGCAAGGATTCGACTACCTGACAGTCCATATCGGCCGATGGGGCATAGCCATTGGACAAGAGCTGTGCTTTCTGGATCTCTATGTCGCTGTACAGGATGATCTCATCCCCGACCACGGCCATCACTGCATCCAGCGTCTGATACTCCTTCTGTGCGTTCCCTGCAAGCCCTATCATAAGGCCCATGGCCAATACACTCCCTCTTGTCATTGTTCTATGATCTTGATATCCCCTTTCTCCAGCGCCTCTTGAAAGAGTTCATTCCGCATCTTTTCCAAGAGTGCCAATTTACGCTGATTGATCAAGGTATTCCGAATGCGTTCTTTTTCAAACTGAAAGGGTGAGACCCCATCGGCCAGATTATATTCATGGATGAAGAAGAGGTAGCTCCTTTCATTCCGCTCTATATCAATGAGGTCATTCTTCCTGATGAACCTCTTGAACTCATCCATCTCGTAGGGAATATCCTTCAGAACCGTCTCAAGGACCATCCATTCATCAGGCTTATCGATGAAACGAAGGGCCTTCTCCTTGGCCATTTCAAGGATATCCAGGCTATCCTTCTCGCTGTAGTCCTTGAATTTCTTTTTTATCCCAATGAGGTCCTCGGTCGAGGCTGGAAGCACTATATGCCTCATTCTGACCACCAGGTCCTTCAGTACGAAATTCTGTTCATTGTCCTTGTAGTAGGCCAACATCTCATCCCTGGTGACTGCTGTATCCAGTTCCTGTTTTACAAGCTGGTTCTCGTACTCATAGATGAGCAAGTCGTTCCTATACTCTTCCAATAGGCGGTCTATCCTTCGGTCATCAGAGATATTGAACTTGGCCTTGTTGAGGACCACTTGTTCCTTGACCCAGCTATTGATGATGACCTTGGCGCGTTTGAGCGAATCCTCACGGCTGGCCGAGGCAGGTATCTGGGCGGCCAGTTCAGTTCTCAGAAGGTACCTCCCTGACACTTCGGCCACAAAATCCACATCGGGTGCGTCCTCGCTACAACCTATGAACACTGACAAAACCAGCGCTGCGCAGCCGAGAATTCCGATATGACCTGACCCAAACTTAATCAATGCTATGGAGAACGTCCTTATCGACCTCTACAGTATACTTCTCACGCAGCTCAGAGATCCATTCTTTTTCAAGTTTGTTCTGGTAGGCAGCTGTGACCAAGCCTTTGATCTTATCATAGGGCTTATGACTGGGCGGAAGGATCTCCTCCACTTTCATGAATGAGAAGTTTCCATCTACCTCGTGGATATCGGACACACCTGCCTTGAAATCGATCATTCCTGAGATCTCGCCTTCCTGTTTCTCCAAGGTGCTACTGATGATGGTCAGAGCAAGTTGTGTGTCCTTGTTCACTTGAGCATCTATTTCTTCGTTGGACTTGCCTGCCAAGACCATGGCTCGCACCATATTGGCCGTCTCCATGTCCTTGCAACGGTAAACTGGTCCTTTCAATCGCTCGGTGTACATGAAGTCATCCATGTGGCCTTCATAGTAAGCCCTCAGGCCAGCGGTGTCCTCTACGGCCTTGGACCATACCTTCTGATCGGTCAATTCGAATAGGAGGATGCCATCACGGTATTCTTTCATCAAGAGCCTGAAATCCTCATATTTCCCTTCCAAGCGTGCATCTTCATACTCCACCGCGCTCTTATCTACGAACAAATGGTAGCGCGAAGTGACATAGGAATCGACCGAAGTCTCCGGAGTCCTTCCCTGAGTGGCTCTCAAGAACTGAACGAAGTCGTTCTGGGTGTATTTGGTTTTTCCGACCTTGAAGAGCCAAGCATTCATGGCTTCTGTACTTCCAGGTCTCCAGTTCCCGGCCAAAATTGTGGAATCCACGAGTGCTCGAACAGGAGCCAATGCTTTGGTTTTCTCCTTGAATCCATAATCTTTCTTGACCTTATTGACGAAGGAGCGCGTGCTCACCTGTGACCGGACGTCACGGGCCACTTTGGACTGGATGTCTTTCACCACTTCTTCATACGTCCCAAGCGGTTTCAGTTCCAATCGCTTGACGATGTGCCAGCCATACTGGGTCTGGAAAGGCTCACTGATATCACCATCGTTTTTAAGGGAAAAGGCTGCAGTCTCGAATTCGGAGACCATCTTGCCTGTTCCAAATAAAGGGAGTTCGCCTCTGTTCCTTCCGCTGGCTTTATCATCGGAGTACTTGGCTGCAAGACCGCCAAAATCCTCACTATTGGTTGCTTCCTTGTAGATCTCTTGGATCTTCTCTTGGGCCTTGGCCTTGGACTCATCGGAATCATCTGCGCTGGACTTCACCAGGACGTGAGCGACAAGGATCTCACCATTTGCTGGA
>JAQCAN010000279.1 GCA_027621335.1 Bacteroidota bacterium | reverse complement strand
GAGGTGAAAGCTCAGCGCATTTCCGATAAGGAGAAACAGAACCCCCTGACAGTGGAACGCATGGATGCATTGGCCATCAAGGAAGCGGCCTCTGGGAGTTTCTATGAGAGCCTGGGCAACTTGAAGGAAGTGGATGTGACTTCGGCAAGTCTCGGATTCAAGGTCATCAACACCCGTGGTTTCAATTCCACCTCCCCAGTGCGCTCTTTGCAGCTCATCGATGGGGTGGACAACCAATCGCCAGGATTGAATTTCTCATTGGGTAATTTCTTGGGGGCTTCAGACTTGGATGTCAGAAGCGTGGAAGTGGTGGCTGGGGCGAGTTCGGCCTTCTTCGGTCCAGGTGCCTTCAATGGTGTGGTGAACATGACCACCAAGGACCCTTACGACTTTCCTGGAGTCAGCGTGGAGTTGAAAGTGGGAGAGCGTGCGATGTTCCAGGGTGCTTTAAGACTGGCCGACTATACGACTGATGAGGATGGAAATAAGCGCTTCGGCTATAAACTCAATGTCTTCTTCCTTCAGGCCAATGACTGGGAGGCGAGAGATTACCGCCCCATAGAGGGGTCGGAATATGGTGAGGATCATCCATTCGGGTATGATGCGGTGAACATCTATGGAGATGAACCTGTGGCCACCAACAATGACAACACGGACAATTACTTCAACCGTCCTGGTCTTTCAGTATGGTACAGGAATGGCTATAAAGAAGAAGATCTCTTGAATTACGATACGGAGAATCAGAAGATCGGAGGGAACTTGTATTACAAACTGCTCAATGATGTGACCTTGAGCTATGCCTTGAATTATAGCACAGGGTCTACCATCTATCAAGGAGATAACCGATATGCCTTGAGGGATGTGCAGTTCTATCAGAACAAGCTGGAAATCGGCAAACCTGATAAATGGTTTCTCAGAGCATACCGTACAGCTGAAGATGCGGGACGCACCTATGACGTGGTGACCACCGCCATCAGGATGCAAGAGGCCCAAGGGAGCACAGCCACTTGGAACACCCGATATAGCAGTAGCTGGAGTCAGATCCTGAATCAGAACCCGTTCATCACTGAGGAAAGCAATAGGCTTCAGCAACAGGTTGTTGCTGAGATTGCTGATGGCAGCATCCTTCCAACTGAAGGACAGGCAAGATTCAACCTTCTGATGGACATGTGGATCAATGACAACTCAGATTATCTCAGCGGATTGCATCTTCAAAATGTCGACTTGGTGAATGGTCAATCTGGGGCCCAGTTGACAGCCTTTTACGAGCCTGGTACACAGCGATTCGACTCCCTTCTCCAGGATGTCACCACCCGTACCTTCACAGAAGGAGGTTCTCGTTTCTACGACCGTTCGGCACTCAACCATATGCAAGGAGAGTACAAGTGGAAATTTGAGGGACTGACCATCACCGCTGGTGGAAACATGAGGTGGTACCGCCCCGATTCCCGAGGGACCATTTTCAGCGACACTTTGACCTACCGCTACGAGACCATCGAAGGAGAGCGGGTAGCTGTTGATTCATCCAGAGTGGTCATCAAGAATCAGGAATTCGGCATGTACGTGGGTGCTCGAAAGGAGTTCATGGAACAGAAACTCATCGGCACAGCCACCTTGAGGATGGATAAGAACCAGAATTTCGACTACCTCTTCTCTCCAGCGGCATCCTTGGTCTATTCGCCCACCGACAGGGGGACCTACAGAATGAGTCTCTCCTCAGCCATTCGGAATCCGACTTTGGCCGACCAGTATCTGTATTACAATGTTGGCAGGGCCATCCTACTCGGCAATGTGGATGGACGATTCGAGGAGGGAGTGGATTCATTGTTCACGATAGAGAGTTTCGGTGATTACAGGCAGAATCTGAACAGAGATACTTTACAGTATTTCAATGTGGAGTCCATTCGTCCGGAGCAGGTCATCACCGTGGAACTTGGCTACCGAGGAAAGTTGAGTGAGTCCTTCTACGTAGACCTGGGAGGGTACTATAGCCGCTACAAGGATTTCATCGGGTTTGAGATCGGTCTGACTGCGGACTTCCCAGGCTTCAATGCACCCCCGACCAATCTCATAGCTTACAGAGTGGCCTCTAATGCTACCAGCACCGTCACTACACGCGGAGTCTCTGCGGGATTCAATTACTATTTCGACAAGCTGGCCTTAAATGGGAACTATAGCTACAATGAATTGGTGACGGGAGAAGATGACCCCATTATTCCCGCTTTCAATACCCCAAGACATAAATTCAATCTAGGTCTCGGTGGAAGGGAATTGATGCTGTTCGGCAAGATTCCGCACTTTGGATTCGGTTTGAATTACAAGTACATAGAGGGCTTTCTATTCGAAGGCTCCCCACAGTTCACAGGTAGCATTCCAAGTTATGACATGTTGGATGCACAGGTAAATGTCTATGTTCCAAAACTTAAGAGTACTTTTAAGGTAGGAGGAAGCAATATCATGGGATTGCGTCCTCTTTTTGCAGAAGGAGTTGAGAATAGATTGGAGAGGGCCTTTGATAACAAGAACTTCCAGGTCTATGGCGGTCCTCAGATTGGCCGCTTGCTTTATGCCAGCATTCTCATCGAGTTGAAATAGATAGATTTAGACCCATAACAATTAACAATAGATGAAAAATACACTACGCTTTTTAACCGTCTTGTTCCTAGCACTAGGCTTCACCAGCCTCTCTGCTCAGACGAGGTACCTGGATGAGGTGTTCACCGATTCCGAGATCGATGTGACTTCCAATGTAGTCTTTGGAACGAACATAGACTTCTTGTTTTCCAATC
>JAQCAN010000278.1 GCA_027621335.1 Bacteroidota bacterium | reverse complement strand
TCTATGACTTCCACGAGGAGAACTTGGAACTTATTCCAACGTCCAGCCTTGTTATTGATCCAGTGGTCCGCTATGTGGACGCCCCTTTGGCCATTGACAAGGAGAATTTCGAGGATATCGGTTTCCAATTCGTCCGTAGCGTTGGAAGTGATACGACCATCATCCGTATCAACAACCCTGACCCCGACATCAGCTACTTGAGTGAGAATGTAGGTGCTATCTATACGACCAGTGAGAAGTCCTATTTCAAGATACAGACGACCATGCAGCTGAATCTTGCCTTTGAGAATCCTGTTTTTGTGGAGTTGGATTATAAGACCGACAAAAATTTCTTCTTTGGCCTCAAATCCATCTTTCCTTCTGCAGGTGAGGTCGGGCTTGTAGGGGTTATCCCAAAGTTAGACTCGGATGGTGACCCCATTTGGAACAAGATCTATATCGACATCTCCGATGCTATCGCCTTACTTGGCAATGGGACTGTGATGGAGGTCTTCATAGAAGGAGATAACAATGGCACCGAAGGATTCCTGTTCATCGATAATGTGAAAATCATCAGGCCCTCATGAAGAACAGGCGGTCTTTGGTATTGAAATACTTGTTCTTCGACATCTTGAGTGCCGCAGTTACTTGGTGGGTGTTCTTCAGGTACCGAAAAACCTATCTGGAGCCTAGAAAGTTCGGGTATGACATAGAGGTGCTCTATGATGACAATTTCTATCTAGGGTTATTCATCATTCCCTTGGCTTGGGTGCTTCTATATGCTTTGAGCGGACATTATTCCAAAATCTACAGGAAGCACAGGCTAAAAGAGCTCGGGCAAACCTTGGTCACCTGTCTGGTCGGGTGTCTGATCATCTTCTTTGTGCTCATTCTAGATGATCAGATTGCAACATACAAGGACTACTATAGTGCCTTCTATCTTCTCTTCTTGATGCAGTTCGGGACGACCTTCTTCTTCAGGTTTCTATTGACAAGCAATACGGTGAAGAAGGTCCATAAAGGTAAAATCGGCTTCAACACCCTTGTCATTGGAGCAGGAGGTGCAGCTACTGGTATTGTGGATGAGATCATGAACCTCAAGAAATCGCCTGGCTATCTCTTCAAAGGCTTTGTTTCCTACAATGGAGAATCAAAGGAACTATTGTCTACGGGGCTCGCCTCTCTTGGCACTTATGCAGAAGTGGGGAAAGTGGTCAAGAACTATGAAGTGGAAGAGGTCATCGTAGCCGTAGAAAGCACTGATCATAAAGCACTTGGGGAGATCATCTCCAAGCTGGAAGAGCATTCCGTGAGCATTAAGATACTGCCAGATATGTACGATATCCTGAGCGGATCGGTTAAGATGACCAGCATCTTCGGTGCGCCTCTGATAGAGGTGAGCAGAGAGATCATGCCTGCATGGCAACGTTCTTTGAAACGTATCATGGATGTGAGTGTGTCCTTGCTCGGCCTTGTCATCCTGTCCCCGCTTTATATCGGTCTGATGATCGCGGTCAAGCTCAATTCTAAGGGCCCTGTCTTTTTCAAACAAGAGCGTATGGGTTACCTCGGAAAACCCTTTGACATCATCAAGTTCAGGACCATGTGCGTAGATGCTGAAAAGGATGGTCCCCAACTCTCCAGCACTACAGATTCAAGGATTACCCATTTGGGGAAATGGATGCGGAAGACCCGACTGGATGAACTCCCTCAATTCTACAATGTGCTGAAAGGAGAGATGTCTTTGGTAGGACCTCGTCCTGAACGTCAGTATTTCATTGACAAGATCATGGAGCATGCCCCCCATTACCGTCATCTGCATAAAGTCCGCCCGGGGATAACCAGCTGGGGTCAGGTCAAATATGGGTATGCTGAGAATGTCGATCAGATGGTACAACGATTGAAATATGATGTCATCTACATAGAAAACATGAGCTTGGCCGTGGACCTGAAGATCCTGGGCTACACCGTCCTCACGGTCCTTAAGGGTTCAGGGAAGTAAGGCCCTATATTTTCATAGTTTTGAGCCGCACAATCCACATTGTCAACTATGAAGAATATTGCAGTTATCGGAGCAGGTACCATGGGAAATGGTATCGCCCACACCTTTGCGCAGAGCGGGTTCTCAGTCACTCTTATCGATATCTCCCAAGAGCAATTGGACAGAGCCCTGTCCACAATCACCAAGAACTTGGACCGCATGGTCGCAAAAGAGCGCATCACTGAGGTACAAAAGGAGGATACACTTGCACATCTATTCTTGAACACCGACATGAAGTCAGCTTTGTCTCAGGCCGATCTCGTAGTCGAAGCCGCTACTGAGAACACCGACCTCAAGCTGAAGATTTTCGCACAGATGGATGAACATAGTCCTGAATCCTGCATCTTGGCAACGAATACCTCATCCATAAGCATCACCAAGATCGCATCTGCCACCAAGCGGCCTGATAAGGTGATAGGGATGCACTTCATGAATCCGGTGCCGATTATGAAGCTAGTTGAGGTGATTCGTGGTTACGCCACTTCACAGGAGGTCTTGGAGAACATTATGAATCTCTCGAAACAGATCGGCAAAGTGCCTGTAGAAGTCAATGATTATCCTGGATTCGTAGCCAATAGGATCCTCATGCCGATGATCAATGAAGCCATCATAAGCTTATATGAGGGTGTTGCTGGTGTTGAAGAAATAGATACCGTGATGAAGCTAGGAATGGCTCATCCGATGGGCCCTTTACAACTGGCTGATTTCATAGGGCTGGATGTTTGTCTCAGCATCTTGAATGTCCTTTATGATGGATTTGGGAATCCTAAATA
>JAQCAN010000277.1 GCA_027621335.1 Bacteroidota bacterium | reverse complement strand
GAATAAGGCTCTGGAAATGGATCCAATGTTCTTGAATGCCTATTCCAACCGGGCCTTGCTCTACCTTCAAATGAAGAATCCCCAGAAGTCTTTGGAGGATCTGAATACCATTCTCAGGTATACGCCATATGATGATAGTATACTGGAATTCAGAGGCTATTGCAAAAGCGAGTTGGGAGATTTCACTGGATCGATTCAGGACTATAACCTGGCCATTTCCCTTTCTCCCAAGGTGGCCAGCTATTACTTCAATCGCTCTTTGGTCCATTCAAGAAGTGGGGATAAAGCCTCGGCACTGAGGGATGCGAATCAAGCAAGGAGTTTAGGTTATAAGGTGGATCCAGCGTATCTGAATTCCTTGAAATAGGAAAAGAGTTTAGAATTCACTTAGCTTCGCTTCCCTATTATCGGAGTCACTCAAAGACAGCGTAGTGGCCCATCCAAGTAGAATATGATAAACATCGCCACACGCATCAAGGACGCCATACGTGATGTGCCGGACTTCCCCAAGCCCGGTATCCTTTTCAAGGATATCACCCCCATATTGGAAAACCCTGTCCTTTGCGGAGATATTGTAGATGAATTCGCTACACGTTGCTCTTCCATGGGCGTTCAGGCTATAGCTGGAGTGGAGAGCAGGGGCTTTTTGTTCGGAGTGCCATTGGCCATCAGAATGGGTGTCCCGTTCATCACTGTTAGGAAAAAGGGCAAGCTTCCTTACAAGACCGTGTCTTATTCCTATGACCTAGAATATGGCAGTGCTGAAATTGAGATGCATCAGGGGAGCATCCATTCAGGTTGGAAGGTGCTGGTTCATGACGATCTATTGGCAACCGGAGGGACGGCCGCTGCAACAGCTGAGCTCATCAAAAGCCAAGGAGCAGAGGTCTGTGGTTTCGCATTCTTGGTGGAGTTGGAGGCCTTGAAGGGGAAAGACAGACTCGAGGTCTATAGAGGAGAATGTCTGAATCTCGTATCTTACTAATCATAGGGCAGAGATTTCTTTCAATAGAATGCCATATTCATTTTGCGCATTGATAGATTCAGTTTACTTTTGCAACCCATTAAAAGAAGAACATGCTTATTATTCTAGTTAAAGAAGGCGAGAACATCGAGAGGGCTCTCAAGCGTTACAAGAAGAAGTACGACAAGACAGGGACGGTGCGTCAGTTGAGGAAGAGGCAAGCCTTTATCAAAGGGTCTGTGCTCAGAAGGGAAGAAATCAGAAAAGCGGAGTACGTTACAAAGAAGTACGGTAACGAAGAATAGGCTGAGGATATTTATTCAGGAAGAAGGTGATTGGAGTGTTCCAATCACCTTTTTTTGTGCATGATCCTTTCGTTCATAGACTATCTCCATATAGAGCGTAGGTATAGCCCACATACCTTGACCGCTTACAGAAGTGATCTCGAGAGTTTCGAGTCCTTTATCAAGGAGGATGACTTGGAGACCAACATCCAGGACGTCTCTACCGCCCATATCCGCTCCTGGGTGGTCTATCTTTTGGAACAGGATCATGCCTCACGCACCGTCCAACGTAAGATATCCAGTCTCAAAGGGTTTTTCAAGTACCTTAGAAAAATTGGATATCGAAAGGATAATCCTGTCAGGGTCATCAACGGCCCTAAGGTTCCTAAGCGACTTCCGACCACTGTAGAGAAAGACGGTATGGCCATGCTTTTTGAATCTGATGAGATGTTCGGTGAAGACCTGTCCGGTCTTAGGGACCGCGCTCTATTGACTTTGTTCTACTCCACTGGAATGAGGCTTGCTGAGGTCATTTCATCCAAACTTGCGGATCTTTCTTATATGGATATGACGCTGAGGGTCATCGGGAAGCGGGATAAGGAGCGCATCATACCTTTATCTGGACCTGCTATAGCTGGAATCAAGAGCTATCTTGAACTCAGGGATCGAGAGGGAGTTCATTCGGACCTCCTCTTCCTTACGGACAGCGCAGAGCCGCTTTATCCAAAATTTGTATACCGTAAAGTAAATCACTACCTTGGTAGGGTGTCTTCGCTGAGTAAGCGGAGCCCGCACGTTCTTAGGCACACATTCGCTACTCACCTGTTGGAAAATGGAGCAGAGCTCCAATCGATCAAGGAGATTCTAGGTCATACAAACCTCGCAGCCACGCAGGTGTATACCCATAATTCCATTGAACGATTGAAAAAAATCCACGGACAGGCGCATCCTAAGGGCTGATCAATACGTTGAACTAGTAAAACATCGAAATATGGAAGTAGAAGTTCGCTCAGTACATTTCACCGCAGACGTCAAACTCATCAACTTCATCAATGATAAATTGAAGAAGCTTGAACAGTTCCATGACAACATCATCAACAGTGAAGTCTTTCTGCGATTGGATAACAATAACGAATTGACGAACAAGATCACGGAGATCAGGATGAATATCCCTGGCACGGAGCTTTTCGCGAAGAAACAATGCAAGTCCTTCGAAGAGGCAACAGATGAAGCCGTGGAGGCGCTCAGACGACAACTCCGCAAAAGGAAAGGTAAACTCAATCAGGTCTAGTAAGACCTATCGAAGAGCATAGAAAAAGCCCCGAGGAAGTCTTGGGGCTTTTTTAGTGTCCATAGGTCTCTAATTTTTTTCACATCAACCTTTGTATCTCTAGGATACTTTAGTAGATTTGCAGTCCTTTTGCAGGGGCATACAGTGGTTCAGCGGAACATTGTACTGTAAGAGTCTCAAAATCAGGCCGATGTAGCTCAGCTGGCTAGAGCAGCTGATTTGTAATCAGCAGGTCGTGGGTTCGAGTCCCTCCA
>JAQCAN010000031.1 GCA_027621335.1 Bacteroidota bacterium | reverse complement strand
ACTAGGAGCTCCTTTACCTTTACCCATACGGACTTCCGCAGGCTTGGCTGTCAGAGGTTTATCTGGGAAAATCCGTATCCAGACTTTTCCTTCCCTCTTCATGAACCTGGTGACCGCGATACGAGCTGCCTCTATCTGACGGGAGGTGATGAACCCTTCATCCATGGATTTCAATCCAAACGAACCAAAGTCTACAGACGCTCCTCTCTGGGCATTCCCTTTGATTTTGCCTTTCTGCTGTTTTCTGAATTTCGATCTTTTCGGCTGTAACATCTTCTAATATCTTTTACTCTCGTCAATTATGGTCTCAACGGTCTCCTCCTCTTCGGCCGCCTCCTCCACCTTTCGATGTCGGCTTGCTCTTTTTCTGAAGTCCTACGGTCGGAGACAGATCCCTCTTACCATAGACCTCTCCATTCATGATCCACACCTTGATGCCGATACGGCCATAGGTCGTGTGGGCCTCACTCAGCGCATAATCAATATCCGCGCGGAAAGTGTGAAGTGGAATACGTCCTTCCTTGAATCCTTCTGAACGCGCTATCTCTGCTCCGTTCAATCGTCCGGCAATCAGAACTTTGATTCCTTCAGCTCCCATTCTCATGGTGCTGGCGATGGACATCTTGATGGCCCTTCTATAGGATATCCTTCCCTCGATCTGTCGTGCTATGCTGTCTGCGACCAATTTTGCATCCAATTCAGGGCGCTTGATCTCATAGATATTGATCTGGACGTCTTTCTTGGTGATATTCTTCAACTCTTCTTTGAGTTTATCAACCTCTTGTCCACCTTTCCCGATGATGACACCTGGTCTGGCTGTCTTCACAGTCACGGTGACCACTTTCAACGTACGTTCGATGATGACTTTGGAGATGCTGGCCTTTCTCAGACGAGCCCCAAGGTATTCCCTGATCTTCTCATCTTCGACCAATTTCTCGGTGTAGTCATTACCACCATACCAACTGCTGTCCCATCCTTTGATGTAACCCAGTCTGTTTCCTATCGGGTGAGTCTTTTGTCCCATGCTTTTCTTAGCTCTTTGCTTTTCTGCTATCTACAACCAGCGTCACGTGGTTCGAACGTTTTCTAATACGGTGTGCCCTACCCTGAGGAGCCGGCTGAACACGCTTCAGCATTCGACCGCCATCGACATTGATGGTCTTCACGAACAGGTCCGCCTCATCTGCCCTTTGGCCTTCATTCTTCTGTTCCCAGTTATTGATGGCAGAAAGGAGGAGTTTCTCCAAGCGACCTGAGGCCTCTTTATTGGAGAATTTCAATATGCTCAGTGCATCAGTAACCTTGCGACCTCGGATGATATCTGCAACCAATCTCATCTTACGAGGAGATGTTGGACAGTTATTCAACTTCGCAAATGAGATGTGTCTCAGCTCTTCCTTGCGCTTTTCTGCGCTATCGTGTTTACGCGAACCCATGATTCTTCTTTTTCAGTTCGTGATTATTTCTTCTTGTTTCCAGAGTGACCTCTGAAACTTCTAGTCGGAGAAAACTCACCTAACTTATGTCCTACCATATTCTCTGTCACGTAGACAGGGATGAATGTCTTGCCATTGTGCACAGCGATCGTCATACCAACGAAATCAGGAGTGATGGTGCTGGCCCTAGACCAGGTCTTGATCACTGACTTCTTTCCGCTGGACTGTGCCTCTTCTACTCGCTGGTTCAGCTTATAGTGCACAAATGGTGGTTTTTTTAATGAGCGACTCATACTGTATCTTACTTCTTACGTCTTTCAATAATGTGCTTGTTGGAAGCCTTCGTCCTGCTGCGAGTCTTATACCCCTTAGCTGGAAGTCCTTTCCTTGAACGTGGATGTCCTCCTGAGGATTTACCCTCACCACCACCCATCGGGTGATCGACCGGATTCATGACAACTCCTCTTACTCTTGGCCTTCTTCCCAACCATCTTGAGCGACCTGCCTTACCTGAACGGGTCAAACTGTGTTCTCCGTTAGAAACAGCGCCTATAGTGGCTTTGCAAGTGATGAGCACCATTCTGGTCTCACCGCTAGGAAGCTTGATGACGGCATACTTTCCATCTCTTGCATTCAACTGGGCATAACTCCCGGCACTTCTTGCCAGCTGAGCTCCTTTTCCAGGTTGCATCTCGATGTTGTGGATAACCGAACCTAGTGGAACTTCGGACAGGTACATGGTGTTACCCACCTCAGGAGCGACTCCTTTACCTGACTCGACCATAGTTCCCACAGTCAGTCCCGCTGGTGCGATGATATACCTCACCTCTCCATCCTTGTATTCGACCAATGCAATGCGGGCAGAACGGTTCGGATCGTACTCGATCGTTTTCACCTCGGCTTTCATGTTCTGCTTATCCCTCTTGAAATCGATTAAGCGGTAGCGTCTCTTATGACCACCACCTATGTAGCGCATGGTCATCTTGCCTGTGTTGTTCCTTCCTCCAGATTTCTTGAGAGGAGCGATCAAACTCTTCTCTGGCTTGGAGCTGGTGATCTCATCGAATGTCGATGCGACCTTGTGCCTTTGTCCTGGTGTTACCGGGTTGAATTTTCTTATTCCCATCGCTTAATCAGATTCCCGCGTAAAAATCAATGGCCTCACCTTTAGCGACTGTGACCAATGCCTTTTTATACGATGCTTTACTTCCTTTGAGCACTCCTGAAGTAGTGAACTTCACAGACTTCTTGCCCATGTAGTTCATGGTTCGGATACCTGTCACACTAACGCCATACATCTTCTCCACTGCTTCGCGGATCTCGATCTTGTTGGCGTCTTTATTGACGATGAAACCGTACTTGTTCAGCTTCTCGGCATCAGCGGTCAACCTTTCTGTGACCATCGGTTTGATGATGATGTTCTTCATAGGACTCAGTTCTTCAAATTCTCATGCACAGCTTCAATGGCTCCCTCCGTGAAGAGGATGCGCTGGCAGTTCATAATATCATAGGTGTTCAGGTCCTTAGCCACTCTTACCTCTGTCCTAGGAAGGTTTCTTGCAGACAGATAGACATTGGCCTCAATGGTCGGTACGACCACAAGAACTTTAGTTCCTTCTAGCTTGAGATTGCTCAACATAGTCTTGAACTGGCTAGTCTTTGGAGCTTCGAAGGTCATAGAGTCAAGAACCATGATGCCATCTGCTTTAGCCTTATACGACAGCGCAGACCTACGGGCCACCTTCTTCAACTTCTTATTGAGTTTGAAGCTGTAGTCTCTTGGCTTAGGACCAAAAGCTGTTCCTCCTCCGTGGAGCAATGGGCTCTTCTTGGAACCTACTCTCGCTCCTCCTGTTCCCTTCTGCTTCTTCAGCTTCTTGGTGGATCCTGAGATCTCTCCTCTCTCCTTGGACTTGTGCGTTCCCTGCCTATTGTTGGCGTGGTATTGCTTGACATCAAGGTAGATGGCATGGTCATTAGGCTCCATACCGAAGATGGACTCGTCCAACTTCACCTTCTTAGAGGTCTTCTTACCTTCTGTATTGAATATCTCCAGTTCCATCTTACTTCTTAACTAAAACGATTGAACCATTGTGTCCAGGAACCGCTCCCTTAAGGAAGATCAACGATTTCTCTGGAACTATCTTGAGCACTTGTAGATTGAAAGTGGTCACGCGCTCACCTCCTGTCTGACCGGCCATTCGCATGCCTTTGAACACCCTTGATGGATCGGATCCCGCACCGATGGAACCAGGAGCTCTCAATCTGTTGTGCTGTCCATGTGTGGATTGCCCGACACCTCCAAACCCATGTCTCTTCACTACACCTTGGAATCCCTTTCCTTTGGAAGTTCCCACGACATCCACATACTCCCCTTCAATGAAGAGTTCTACGTTGATTTCAGAACCCAAAGACAAATTCTCTGTGTCGAAGATGAACTCGGTCAATTTCTTCTTAGGAGTGGTCTTAGCTTTTGCGAAGTGACCGAGAAGTGGCTTACCGACATTCTTCTCCTTCTTCTCGCCATAGCCCAACTGAACAGCTTCATAGCCGTCATTCTCCATCGTCTTGATCTGAGTCACCACATTCGGGGTAGCCTCGATGACCGTACATGGCTGCATCTTCCCATCTTCTGAGAACAAGCTAGTCATGCCTATCTTTTTTCCTATGATACCTTGCATCGTCTTAAGAATTGCTGGTTCACACCTTGATTTCAACTTCAACACCACTTGGAAGCTCCAAGCGCATCAGTGCATCCACAGTATTGGACGAAGAGCTGTAGATATCCATCAGTCTCTTGTAAGCACTCAACTCGAACTGCTCACGTGCCTTCTTATTCACGTGTGGAGACTTGAGCACGGTGTAGATACGCTTGTGCGTAGGAAGGGGAACCGGCCCACTAACTATAGCACCTGTCGCCTTGACCGTCTTCACAATCTTCTCAGCGCTCTTGTCCACGAGGTTGTGATCGTAGGACTTCAGTTTTATTCTAATCTTCTGACTCATCTTTCCAGTGGATGTGCTTATGACTTCACTTTACCTTTTACTTTATCAATGACCTCGTCTGCAACGTTCCTAGGAGCGGGTTCAAAACGATCGAACTCCATTGTTGACGTTGCACGACCAGAACTCATGGTCCTAAGGTCAGTGACATAACCGAACATCTCAGACAGAGGAACGAAAGCCTTGATGACTTTGGCACCTGCCCTGTCATCCATTCCAGCCACCATTCCCCTTCTTCTGTTCAAATCCCCTACGATGTCACCCATGTTCTCTTCAGGAGTGACCACCTCCAATTTCATAATCGGCTCAAGAAGAACTGGGCTCGCCTTTGGCATCGCTTCACGATAGGCCATCTTGGCGCACAATTCGAAAGACAGCTGATCCGAGTCCACTGCGTGGAATGATCCATCCAATACCTCGACTTTCATTTTGTCCATCGGGTAGCCTGCCAACACACCATTCTTCATGGCCTCCTTGAATCCTTTCTCAATAGAAGGGATGAATTCCTTTGGAATGTTTCCTCCCTTGATACTATTCACAAACTTCAAGTCTTCCTCTTGGGCTTCATCTGCAGGCCCTATGATTACACTGATATCAGCGAACTTACCACGACCACCAGTCTGCTTCTTGTAGACTTCTCTGTGATTGACTGTTCCAGTGATCGTCTCCTTATAACTTACTTGGGGTTGTCCCTGGTTGCACTCTACCTTGAACTCACGCCTCAAACGATCCAAGATGATATCAAGGTGAAGCTCTCCCATTCCGGAGATGATGGTCTGACCTGAATCATGGTCCGTGCGCACTTTGAAGGTTGGATCTTCTTCCGCCAGCTTGTTCAATGCTACCCCCAGCTTGTCCATATCCGCTTGGGTCTTAGGCTCGATGGCGATTCCTATAACCGGGTCCGGGAAATTCATTGATTCCAGAACGATAGGGTGATCCAAGTGAGAAAGTGTGTCACCGGTCCTGATGTCTTTGAACCCTACCAAAGCACCTATGTCTCCTGCTTGTAGTTGAGGAATCTGATTCTGCTTGTTCGCATGCATCTGGAAGATACGTGAGATACGCTCTTTATTCCCTGTCCTAGTGTTCAAGATATACGACCCAGATTCCAAGACGCCAGAATAGGCTCTTGTGAAACACAGACGCCCTACGAACGGGTCGGTTGCGATCTTAAAGGCCAAGCCTGTAAACGGCTCATTGGCATCGGGCTTCCTGCTCACCTCAGCATCCGTTTTCGGATTGATGCCTGTAATGGCCTCAGTATCCATCGGAGAAGGTAGAATCTCCATCACGTAGTCCAACATCGTTTGAACGCCTTTGTTCTTAAAGGCCGTTCCGCATGTCATAGGAACGATGGTACCTGAAATGGTAGCGGCACGCAATGCATCCAGGATCTCACGCTCAGATATTGAATTTGGATCCTCGAAGTACTTCTCCATCAATGTATCATCGAATTCAGCTACGGCCTCGAGCAACTTCTCGCGGTATTCCTTCGCCTCTTCGTAGATGTCTTCAGGAATATCAACTTCTTTGAAGGTCATTCCCTGATCATCCTCATTCCAAACGATTCCGCGGAAGTTCACGAGATCCACGACACCCTTGAAATGCTCTTCGTTCCCGATTGGGATCTGAAGTGGAACTGCGTTGCTTCCGAGCATTTCCTTCACCTGACGGCAAACTTTCAAGAAATCAGCACCTTGACGGTCCATCTTATTGACGAATCCAATTCTAGGCACGTTATAATTATTGGCCAATCTCCAGTTGGTCTCTGATTGAGGCTCAACACCGTCCACCGCACTGAAAAGGAATACAAGTCCATCCAACACCCTCAAAGACCTGTTCACCTCAACGGTGAAATCCACGTGTCCTGGAGTATCGATGATGTTCACGTGGTACTGGGTACCTCTATAGTTCCAGAAAACGGTAGTTGCTGCAGAGGTGATGGTGATTCCTCGCTCCTGCTCCTGTTCCATCCAATCCATGGTGGCGGCCCCATCATGCACTTCACCTATCTTATGGCTAACCCCTGAGTAGTACAGGATACGCTCTGTAGTGGTGGTCTTCCCCGCATCAATGTGAGCGGCTATCCCAATATTCCTTGTATTCCTTAGATCCCTTGCCATGCTTTCTCTTCTCGATTACCTCTGTATCAGAATCTGAAATGAGCGAAAGCCTTGTTAGCTTCAGCCATCCTGTGTGTATCTTCTTTCTTTTTGAAGGCAGCTCCTTCTTCTTTGGCACCAGCTAAAATCTCCGAAGCCAACTTCTTCTCCATGCCCTTCTCATTCCTCTTCCTTGAATAGCTGATGAGCCACTTCATCCCTTGGCTGAGCTTTCTATCTTCTCTTATGGGAGTAGGAATCTGGAAGGTGGATCCTCCGACCCTTCGGCTACGGACCTCCACACCTGGGCAGATGTTGGTCAATGCTCTTTTGAAAACCTCGAGTCCATTCTCTTCCTCTCCGCTCTTCTCATCGACAATGGCGATAGCGTCATAGAAAATCTTGAATGCCTTCTCCTTCTTACCATCGTACATGAGGTTGTTCACGAACTTGGTGACCAAAGTATCATTGAACTTCGGATCAGGTAGAATGATGTGTTTTTTTGCCCTTTGCCTTCTCATGACCTATCTTATTTCTTAGGACGTTTTGTTCCGTACTTACTTCTTCTTTGCTGCCTACCGTTCACTCCAGCAGTATCCAAAGCACCTCTGACGATGTGATACCTCACACCAGGAAGGTCTTTTACCCTGCCTCCTCTTACGAGCACGATGCTGTGTTCTTGAAGGTTGTGACCTTCACCACCTATATAGGCGTTCACTTCATTGCCATTGGTGAGACGCACCCTGGCCACCTTTCTCATGGCTGAATTAGGCTTCTTTGGAGTGGTGGTGTAAACACGGACACATACGCCTCGTCTTTGAGGACAGGCATTCAATGCGGCCGATTTACTGGTCTTGGTCTGTGAGATCCGACCTTTTCTTACAAGTTGCTGTATAGTAGGCATTTGCAGCGTTTTTCTTAAGCGGTAAGCGTTTACTCCCATTTTTTATGGGGGTGCAAATTTAAACGATCATTTATGAAAAGCAACGGGTTGAGAAATTAATTCGGCCCTTTTTTCAAACTATTCCGAGTCAAAGGCCGAATAGGACACTCTATCTTTGAAAATAAGGGTTCACACCCTCTAGAGCATCATTTTCTCGAAGATGGCTGAGCCACTTTAGAATGATGCATTCAATGGCGTTCTTGGAAAAGGAATCACATCCCTCACATTGGACATCCCAGTGATGAACATGACCAAACGTTCGAATCCAAGCCCAAAGCCGGCATGCTTGCAGGTCCCGAACTTCCTGGTCTCCAAGTACCACCAGACATGCTCTTCAGGGATATCAAAGTCCTTGCATCTCTCCATCAAGACCTCGTAGCGCTCCTCCCTTTGCGATCCTCCCACCAACTCCCCGATACCTGGGAAGAGGATGTCCATGGCGGCTACAGTCTTTCCGTCATCATTCAACCTCATATAGAAGGCTTTGATCTTCGCAGGATAGTCCGTCAATATGACCGGTTTCTTGAAGTGCTTTTCCACCAGATAACGTTCATGCTCGCTCTGAAGGTCTGTTCCCCATTCGACAGGATACTTGAACTTCTTCTTCTTGAAAGGGTTGGAATTCCTTAAGATATCAATGGCCTCGGTGTAAGTGATGCGCTCATAGCTGGTTGAAATAACAGAGTCCAATCGCTCCAACAGCCCTATCTCATGGCGCTCTGCCAATGGCTTGTTCTTATCTTCTTCCTTCTCACGCTCATCTAAGAAGGCCAAGTCGTCTGCACAGTGGTCTTTCACAAATCCGATCACAGTCCTCAGCATCTTTTCAGCCAGGTCCATATCGTCATTCAAGTCTGCAAAGGCGACTTCAGGTTCTATCATCCAGAATTCAGCTAGGTGCCTAGAGGTGTTGCTGTTCTCAGCCCTGAAGGTCGGGCCGAAGGTATAGACCTTGCCTAAGGCCAATGCTCCCAATTCGGCCTCCAATTGGCCGGATACCGTTAGATTGGTCACCTTGCCGAAGAAGTCCTGACTGTCATCCACCTTTCCGTCCTCTCCCATAGGCAGGTCGTTGAGGTCCAAATGAGTCACTCGGAACATCTCACCCGCTCCCTCGGCATCAGAACCGGTGATAATGGGTGAGTGCATCATGAAGAATCCCTCATCATGGAAGAACTTGTGAATAGCATAGGAGGCTGCGTGTCGGATGCGGAAGACGGCACTGAAGGTGCTGGTCCTCATGCGAAGGTGGGCCTTCTCCCTCAGGAATTCCAGGGAATGACGCTTCGGTTGCAAGGGGAACTCGTCAGGATGAGCTTTTCCAAGTACCTCTACTGACCGAGCCTGAAGTTCCACCTTCTGGCCGCTGCCTTGCGAAGCAACTACCTCTCCTATGACCTCTATGGCCGAACCCGTGGTGATGGCCTTGAGAAGGTCTTCAGAAAGTGAATCAGGGCTTACAACCACTTGGAGATTCTTGATGGTGGATCCATCATTCAAGGCAATGAAACGGTCGTTTCTGAACGTGCGCACCCATCCATTCACTTTGACTTGGGCGCCAATGGCCTCTTGCTTTAGTAGCTTATCTATTTCAGTGCGTTTCATGACCTGTTTTCTTAGGAGGGCGCAAAGAAAAGAAAATGGAAGTCATATCACTTAGCCGGAGGGCGGAGTAGGACCTTCTGACCTTTCTGGAGTGGGCTATCCACTGAGATGCCATTGTACTGTTCCAATCTTGTCATCTTTACTCCATAACGCTGTGAGATCAATCGGATGGTCTCCCCATCCAGAGCCAGGTGGTAGTCGGACTTGGCCTTGTTGCGTTTGGGCTGAAGGAAGATCGTCTCCCCTCCTTTGAAGATGTAGTTGGAAGAAAGTTCGTTATAGCGTTTGATCTGCCAAGGGGCCATATCGAGAGCTCGGGCCACACTCTCAAGGTCCTCTCCGTCTTTGGCTTTTGTGAAGCGGATTCCATTGGGATGGTCCATGACATTTCGTTCTTCAGTCAGGTCCATTATTTCCGCTGTGTTCGTATTGGCCCTTCCTTTTTCGTTGAATCTAGGCTCAGCCTTGGGCCGCATGGCTATCACGTCCTTGGAAGTGACCATGTCATAGATGTGAAGATCGTTCTCCTCTATGATCTTGATGAGCCGCTGGGCATATTGTGGATCAGTGGCATAGCCTGCCTTTTTCAATCCCTTGGCCCAAGACTTGTAATCCGTGATGTCCAACTCGTACAATGCCGCATACCGAGCTTTCTTTAAAAACTCCGAGTGGTCCTCGAAACTTTCCTCGGCACTCTTATACTTTCTGAAACACTCGTTCTTCTTGTCATCATCCTTATAGACTCCTGGACCATCCCAACCATGACATTTGATACCAAAATGATTGTTGGCCTTTTTGCTGAGCATGCTGCTTCCATTTCCACTTTCCAGGATTCCTTGAGCCAATGTGATGCTAGCAGGTATACCGTGCTCAATCATCTGATCTTGCGCCACCCTACTCCATTGTTCGATGTACTTCTGACGGTCTGTAAGTTCCCCTCCTGCTTGCGCCCTAAGGGCCGGCATTAAAACCAATAGGGTGATGTATGCGAAGAATCTCATGATAATCGGTGGTCTCCAAAGCTAAGTTGCTCCCCAGCCTTGACACCAGCTCAAGTTATCAACGCACCAACATTAGAGTGTTGATATGGAAGGTCAAAAAACAACTCCCACCTCGTCATCGAAACTCTCAAGAATCACCACTAGCTCTGTGCCTGCAGGTCGAATTCCATTCAGGTCAAAGACGAGGGTATCCCTTACCAAAGACTTGCACATGTCGTTATCTGAATCATGTTTGAGGAAGAAACGTTGCTTGGGGGGAAGGCTTTTCATGATGACTCCATCTGTGTAGAGCTCGAAAGCATGTTCCTTGCATCCCCCGCTATACTCTATTCCGATGTTCAGTATGGTTCCTTCAACAAAGAGAGAATAGATACGGCATGGATCCGTCTCACGTGCAAAGCCCATCTCAGTGATTACGGCAGGAATCTGACTGCTCACTTCTTCTGGTAGTATTGGGCTCTGGTTGAGATCCTTGGAACGGTGGCAGGAGGAGAACGCAAGCACTATCAAAACAAAAAGAATCCTCATCATGGCATTCAGGTATTATAAGAATAGGGTCAAATCTATGCTTTCGCTGAAAAGTCGATGCCCAATCGTTCTTCCATGCCTTTTCTTCCTTGCAGCCCTCCAGTGTGGATTGCCAAGACTATAGAGCCTCTTGGAATCAAACCTTTATCGATCTGGTCGAAGAGGCCATAGAACATCTTAGCCGTGTATACAGGGTCCAATGGAATTCCAGTTTCCTGCTCGAAATCACGGATGAATGAAAGCAACGTAGCATCCATCTTCGCATACCCTCCGAAATGGTAATCTTCCATCGGGATCAGGTGTTCACGTAAAGGATGAAAGCGGTCATTTCCCAACAGCACTCCTAAGGTATTGGATACATCAAGCCCTTTCAAAGCAGAGAAAACCATGAGCGATTGCCCCTTGGCCAAAGTGGATAACAGTCCTGCAGCAGTCCCGCCAGTTCCTAGGGCCACAGCTACTCTTTCAAAGTCCTGCCTATCCGAATCAGTCAGGATCTCCATGCAACCCTTGATGCCCAATGCATCTGTTCCGCCCTCCGGGATGAGCCTCCATGAGCCATCCATGGCTTCCATCCCCGCCAATTCCTCTATAGGCTTTCGGAAGATCGTCCTATCCAAAAAGTTGAGTTCCATACCCAGTTCCTTGGCCCTATTCAAAGTGGGATTCAAGGGAAGTATACACTCCCCCCTGATGAATGCTCTGCTATTCAATCCACTAGAAGCAGCCGCGGAGGCCGTGGCCAGAATGTGGTTGGAATAGGGGCCACCTTTGGTCAGAAGACCTTTGCAAGTCAAATCCTTCAGAGCCTCCAGCATGTGATATTTCAACTTCCTCCATTTGTTTCCAGAAATCTCGGGGTGAATAAGGTCCTCTCTTTTCACGAACAGTTCCACACCCTTTGCCAGGAGCAGCGGATGAGACACCTTCATGTTCTTGGAAGCGATTCCTTGTGACCAGTTGACCATTTCGTTGGGTGAAAATATCGAGATTCGCAGGGCTTAGAGCAATGAAATACCAAAACCCTTCACGCAGTCCCTTAGAACCAGAAGATTTCTATCTGAATGAGAGAGGTCTCATGGTCTTCACTGAGGCTTACCACCTGAAAAGGGGATATTGTTGCAAGAGTAGCTGTAAACACTGCCCATATTCCGATAGCCACCCATGATTACAAGTGACATAGACATCGCATCATTCAAGACATCCTTAACCGAGGGTATTCCTTCCAAATTGCCCGATCATCCAATGATGGACATTTCCATCAGTAGGGCCCCTAAGCGGAAGGATCTCCTATCCGATGAAGAGAAGACGCTTGCTCTGAGGAATGCCCTCCGTTATTTCCCTTCAACACTTCACAAGGCATTGATTCCAGAATTCAGATCGGAATTGGAGGAATGTGGTCGGATCTATATGTACCGTTTTAGACCAGAAGGTCCTATGCGAGCCCGACCCATCGATATGTATCCGGCCAAGAGCATCCATGCCGCTGGCATCATGCTCATGATCCAGAATAATCTGGATCCAGAGGTGGCCCAACATCCTTATGAGCTTATCACCTATGGAGGAAACGGTGGAGTGTTTCAGAATTGGGCCCAATATCGATTGACCATGCAATACCTCAGCGAGATGACTGATGAACAGACCTTGGTCATGTACTCAGGGCACCCTATGGGTCTTTTCCCCTCACATAAAGATGCCCCAAGGGTGGTGGTTACCAACGGCATGATGATCCCCAACTACTCCAAGCCGGACGATTGGGAACGTTTCAATGCGATGGGCGTGACCCAGTATGGCCAGATGACGGCTGGATCCTATATGTACATAGGGCCTCAAGGAATCGTCCATGGAACGACCATTACGGTGCTCAATGCCTGTAGAATGCTTAAAGACCCCTCTCCGGAAGGAAAATTATTCATCACTTCGGGTCTCGGAGGGATGAGCGGGGCGCAGCCCAAAGCCGGGAACATAGCCGGTGTGATCAGCATCACGGCAGAGATCAATGAAAAGGCGGCCTATAAGCGGCACTCGCAAGGCTGGGTGGACGAAGTCATAACTGACTTGGATGAACTCCTGGAAAAAGTCCAAGAGTCAAGAACTGGAAAAGAAGCCCGCTCATATGCCTATCTCGGAAACATCGTGGACCTTTGGGAGAAGATGGCTGCCTCAGGCGTACACGTGGACTTGGGTAGTGACCAGACCTCACTACACAATCCATGGGCTGGGGGATATTACCCCGTGGGACTCAGTTATGAGGAGTCCAATGAACTCATGGTCAAGGATCCACAGACCTTCAAAGTGAAGGTGAAAGAATCACTCCGAAGACAGGTGACCGCCATCAACACTCTTACCGCTCAAGGCATGTATTTCTTCGATTATGGGAATGCCTTCTTATTGGAATCAGCTCGCGCTGGTGCCGATATTGGAGGTGCCGGGTCCAAGGAATTCAGATATCCTAGCTACGTTCAGGATATCATGGGTCCCATGTGCTTCGACTACGGTTTCGGGCCCTTTCGCTGGGTCTGTGCCTCAGGGCAGGATGAGGACCTGGACCTCACTGATGAGATGGCGGCCTTGGTCCTTGAGGATATGAGCCTTGATGCTGAGGAGGAGATCAAGCAACAATTACTAGATAACATCAAATGGATCCGCAGTGCCAAGGCCAATAGATTGGTAGTGGGATCCAAAGCGCGGATTCTCTATGCCGATGCCAACGGACGCATCAAGATTGCGGAAGCCTTCAACAAGGCTATAGGAGATGGAAGATTGAAAGGACCAGTAGTCCTAGGTCGTGACCACCATGACGTAAGCGGGACCGATTCTCCATATCGAGAGACCAGTAACATCTATGATGGATCTAGATTCACTGCGGACATGGCAGTACAGAATTTCGTTGGCGATAGCTTCCGCGGAGCCACATGGGTCAGTCTTCACAATGGTGGTGGAGTAGGCTGGGGTGAAGTCATTAACGGAGGCTTCGGAATGGTGCTCACTGGAGATGAAGACAGCCACAGACGATTGAAATCCATGCTCCATTGGGATGTGAACAACGGCATAGCCAGAAGAAGTTGGGCGAGGAATGAAGGCGCCATCCATGCCATCAAACGAGCCATGCGAGAAGAGCCTCTTCTCAAGGTGACATTACCCTCCATGGTTGACGACTCCCTTTTGACTGACCAATAACACTCTCCCTTTTCTCAGCTCCAATGGATGACACCTTATTTCAGGCCATCAGCACGTCTGAGGGGCTGCATGCCGCTGAGTGGTTCTTGGATGGTGAGAGCATTGGACAAGGTGTTTCTAGCACTTTACCATTGGATGTTCCCCGGCCTGACTTCTATGAGTTCTGCCTTATCGTGACTAGCGAGGACGGCTGTCTTGACACTTTATGCAAGGACATTGAAATTTCGAACAATGTGAAGGTTTGGGTACCCACCGGTTTTACCCCGAATGAGGATGATTTGAATTCAGAGTTCTCTGCTGTAGTGGATGGGCAGGAATATGTCAGCAACTATAGCCTTCAAGTCTTCGACCGAAAAGGGGTCATGGTCTTCGAGTCCAATGAGCTAGAAAAGCCTTGGAGCGGAGAAAGTGAAAGAGGAGCAGAGAATCCTCAAGGCGTATATCATTGGCTTATCACGATGAACGTCTTCGGGGAGGCCTAACCGAGGGAGTATCGGGGAACAGTGACACTGCTACGGTGAAACCCCTTCTCAACTTTAGACAATAAAAAAACCCCCATCCCAGAAGGATGAGGGTCTTGATTTTCTTAAGACGAAGAATCTTAATTCTTCACTTTATCAGCCGCCTTTTCAGCGCCTTCTTTCATGTCGCTAGCAGCTTCTTTGACCGCTTCTCCAGCCGCATCAACAGCTTCTCCAGCCGCATCAACAGCCTCTCCAGCTGCATCCATAGCACCCTCAGCAGCTTCCATAGCTCCATCAGCAGCTTCCATAACTCCATCAGTAGCATCCTCCATTGCATCGCCAGCAGTGTCCATTGCATCACCTGCAACATCCTCCATAGCATCAGTGGCTTTGTCTGTTGCCTCTCCACATGAAGTGAAGGCAAATGCAGCCAAAGCGATAACGAAAACAGTACTTAACTTTCTCATGCGTTCTTGTATTGGTAAATTAGTCCTTGAAATTTGGAGCAAAGGAACATATTTTCTTTACATCTCAGGATGTATTCGACTAATTCACGGTTATTTACCATAATCCTATCTTCGCTCCTCATAAAATTTTTCGCTTCTTGGCCAATTCCCTCATCATCATACCCACTTTTAATGAAGCCGAGAATGTCCAGGACATCATTGTAGCTGCCCTTGCACAGTCAGATGATTACCATGTGCTCATAGTGGATGATGCATCTCCTGACGGAACAGCTGATTTGGTCAAGGAACTCATCCCCCTTCATCAAGGAAGGGTGCATCTCTTAGAACGGTCTGGAAAAGCTGGCTTGGGCAAGGCTTATCTCGCTGGATTCGATTGGGGGTTGGAGCATGGAAATTATGACCTCCTCTTTGAGATGGATGCCGACTTTTCCCATGACCCTGAGGACCTGACTCGACTTGAAAAGGCCTGCCGCAATGGGGCCGGTCTGAGTGTAGGGTCCCGCTACGTCAAAGGTGGAAAGGTGAAAGATTGGCCTTGGCTAAGAGTCCTCATAAGTTATGGGGCTTCCCTTTATGTCCGCATCATACTCGGTATGGATGTCAAAGACCCAACAGCCGGTTTCAAGTGCTACCAACGGAAGGTGCTGGAGCAGATTGACTTCGATACGATCACCTATGTTGGCTATGCTTTCCAGATTGCCATGAAATATTCCACATCATTGGCCGGATATAAAATCACTGAAGTCCCGATTACTTTCAAAGACAGGGAGAAAGGCACCTCCAAAATGAGCACTGCCATCTTCAAAGAAGCGGTGTTCGGGGTCTGGAAGATGCGCTCATTGAAACACCTAGTTCCTGCAGTACAATGAGAACGCTGATCAAAGGAGCCACGGTCATCAATGAAGGTCGATCTGAAGTGAAGGATATTTGGATAGAGAATGGCCTCATCTCATTTCCACCCAATGACCCTCACTCAGCCGCAGATAAGGTTATTCATGCACAAGGCCTTCATCTGCTTCCA
>JAQCAN010000276.1 GCA_027621335.1 Bacteroidota bacterium | reverse complement strand
GGATAGACAAGGGCCGGCAAGCTGGAATCGTTATTGGGGTCCAGGATCAATTTGCTGCATGGATCGGCCAGTCTGAGCTCACCATCGATCCAATACTGGAAGGCATAAGCTTCTCCAGCCTCTAGGTTATCGATTTGCACCCACCAAGTCTCCAAGTCATCGGCCAAATGCATGTAATAGTCAGGAGAAGCCATCCAGTTGTTGAAATCACCAATAATGTAGATGAAGTCTTTTGCAGGCGCATGGAGCTGAAGGATGACCGTATTGTCATCGATATAATTCAAGCCATCCAGCATGAGACCAGGAGGATTGACCACCTCTACTGGGCCGTTCACAGTGTAATAGAGAGTGTCAGAAGCTTGACCAGTCCCGTCTTCAGCTACTACGACCAATTCATGCTGAGCTGGAAGTGCCACAGTGATAGAATGGGACAGAGTTGTGCTATTGGTGGCAGTAGCGACTTGCACCCCGTTATCAAATAGCATGATGTCCGCGGATGTGTTAGTTCCAATCTCAACATTGATGAAATCACCCTCATCCGCAATGAGGCTTGATGCTGGAGAAAGAAAATCTACTTGAAGTCCAGCATCCACTGGGAAGATGTCATAAAAGATATCTCCGCCACCCTCAGTCCGACCTACGATGGTGCCTGCTTGATTCCTGAAGACAAAGGCTAATTGCAAGACCTCTGTTCCATCTGGGAAGCCATAGAATTGATCGATATCCACTGAGATGCTATGGCGGTTATCACCGATATCGGTCATGAGCACATCAGGGTCTGCGGTACCCCATGACCCCTGAACGAACTGCCAGTCCGTTGATGAGGAACTTGCGGATGTGATGAGCCCCATGTGGGCGTAGATTGGTGTAACGCCTACTAAGGCTGCGTTTCCTTGGGTCGCGTCATATATTATGGTAACGTTATCCTCTATAGTTGGAAAGGTAGGTGTCACTTCAAGGACTTGACCGTTCAATCCAGCAGCGAAGGCTAGCATCAAGCTGAAAAGATGGAGTTTAAATATCTTCATCGTTCTTTCTTATTTGTTCTTAGTTCCCTCGGTCAAGGTTGTCTGAAAAAAGGCCCAGTCCGAAGACCGGGCCTTGAGTCTTTAAAAAGTTCTGCGCAGAACTCAGTGCTTGATCAGCTTGCCTGTGGTCACCGCTGAAGCGGCCTGCATGCGATAGAAATATGTGCCATTGGCTAATTTCTCTGCATCATATACAATAACGTGCTGTCCTACGGTCATCTGACCATCAGAGATTTCTTCCACTTTAGAGCCGAGAATGTCGAACAAACTGATGTTCACCATAGCATTCCGATCTAGGTCGAAAGTGAACGTCACCACATCTTGAGTAGGGTTAGGACCTACCATCATGTTCTGAACAGAGACCAACTCCTCCAAGCTGGAAACCCCTCCACAACCTGAGCACTGCTCCCAGCAAACCGGTCCCACAGTCACATCACTGGAGGGTATGAGGAACATGCGGTTGATGTTACCAGCACCGTCATCCAATCCGCATCCATCAGCTCCGATGTTGCTCAGGTCTCCGCCTTCGTTTGCGACTCCAGGAGCGCCCCAGTCGTTATTGACATATTTGTACAGCTGTTCATTACCAATTGAAGCATTGTCATATGTCACAGTAATTGACCAAACATTGTTACCAAGGTCAGTCAATGCACAAGCTCCATCACTAGGGGACCAATTAGGCATGGCAGAACCAGCTACAGTGGCACCTTGATCCGTGAAGTTTCCACCTATCCTCATTCCATTCTCTCCTAAGATATTTCCTTCAGCCAGGTAGTCTGTGATATCGACCTGATAAGTCACATTGACCTGGGCAGTTAAAGCAAATGCAGCCAACAATGCTGCGCTAAAAGTGTAGAGTTTTTTCATGTAATTAAAGTTTAGTGTTTCAGAATAATTATAACTTAGTGTCCGATTGACATCATGGTAAAGGTAGAAAAAAATTGAATTTGCCAAAAGGTGTCTTAAAGCCCTAGGAATCCAGTCATGGTGCTTAATCATAACAATGTTCAACCAAAACATACAGACTCAAATCTATACCTATGAGAATGAGCTTTAGAACCGTAATACTTGCCCTCCTTATATTCTCACTGATGGGATTTGAGGCGCAAGCACAGCAAGCGAAGATGAAAGGCACCATCTCCTCCTCGAGTGGAGAAACCCTGATCGGTGCAGCTGTCCTCTTCAGTGGAACCTTCAAAGGATCGGTGACCGATATCGATGGAAACTATGTCATCGACAACATAGACCCCGGAACTTATGACATGGAGTTCTCCTTTTTAGGTTATACCCCACAGAAGGCGAGTGTCACCTTCAAGCCCGGGGAGACTGTGACCAAGGATATCGTGCTTGCTTCGGATGCTATGATGCTGCAAGAAGCCGTGGTAGTAGGATATGGAACCAGTAAGAAGGAAGACCTTACTGGATCGGCAGTAGTCGTGACCAGTAAGGATTTCGGTAAAGGGAATATCACCACTCCCGAGCAACTGGTAAGCGGCAAGGTCTCAGGAATCCAGATCACATCCAACGATGGCGCACCTGGATCAGGAAGTAGAATCAGAATAAGAGGAGGGTCTTCACTTAATGCGAGCAATGACCCTCTTATAGTGATTGATGGAGTTCCCGTGGATAATGGATCCATCTCTGGAGCCTCAAATCCTTTGAGCTTGATCAACCCACAGGATATCGAGAGCTTCGTAGTTCTGAAAGACGCCTCGGCCGCTGCCATCTATGGTTCTAGAGGTGCCAATGGCGTCATCTTGGTCACCACCAAGCGC
>JAQCAN010000275.1 GCA_027621335.1 Bacteroidota bacterium | reverse complement strand
AACGAGCTTCAATTCCCTGAAGATACCCAGGCACATATCGAGAGTTTGGACTTTCTTGGAAGTAAGACCGTCTCCTTGAAGCTGGGGACATCAAACGAATTTGCCAAGGATGGAGACACCCTCAGCGTTTCCATAGAGACTGGATTGATGGAGGAGGTCAATAGACAGCTCGCACCATTGAAGCTGAAGACCGAATCCTTGATTGCTTCCGTAGATTCAGTCATGTCCGTGACGAATGCCCTATTGAGGGAGGATGCGAGACCTAATCTCAAGAAGAGCTTCGAGAGCATCAGACGTACCTTGGCTTCCATTGAACATACAGCAGAGAGTTTGGATGGACTATTGATGGAACAGAAAGGGAGGTTGGCAAGCATTCTGGTGAACGTAGAAAGCCTTACTGGCAATCTTAGCGAAAGCAATCAGGACCTGACCAACATCATCAAGAACTTCTCATCCATCTCCGATTCCTTGGTCAAGGCTGATGTGGCACGCGTTGTCAGTGAAGCCTCTGCGGCCATCAGTTCCACTGCGGTCATCATGGATAAGATCAATAAAGGAGAAGGCTCCCTGGGGCTCTTACTCAATGATGATTCACTCTATAACCACCTGAACATAGCTTCGGATAATCTGGATGCCTTGCTGGAGGACATCCGATTGAACCCTAAACGTTATGTCAGTTTCTCCTTGATAGAGCGAAAGGACGGGGACCTCAAATTAGGCCGTAAGGACATCGAGAAGATAAAGGAAGAATTGAACAAGGAGTAGAGTTATGGGAATAGAGAACATCATATTCTTGCTTTTCCTCATACTCGGAATAGGACTCTTCGTGAAGAAGGTCAGAGAGGTGAGGGCCAATGTAGCTTTAGGAAAGCCGATCACAATCAATGACCGAAAAGGAGAGCGTTGGGCAACCATGGCGCGAGTGGCCATGGGGCAATCCAAGATGGTGGACCGCCCCGTTGCAGGAATGCTCCATATCGTTATTTATGTGGGCTTCGTCCTCATCAATATCGAAGTGCTTGAGATACTCTTCGATGGTCTCTTCGGGACGCACAGGGCCTTCTCTTTCATGGGGGGGCTATACAGTTTCGTTATCGGGTTCATAGAAGTCCTTGCCCTGCTCGTTTTCATCGTCTGTGTCATCTTCTTGATCAGACGTAACATTCCATCCATCAAGCGTTTCCATTTGGCTGAGATGACCCGTTGGCCTAAAGCTGATGCCAATATCATCTTGGTGGCGGAGATATTCCTTATGGGTGCTTTGCTCAAGATGAACGCGGTCGACCAAGTCCTTCAAGTGCGACTCCCCGAAGTCTATCACACTGCTGGAGCCTATCCAGTGAGTTCTTTATTGACCGGATTTTTCGAAAGCTATAGTGTGGATACTTTAATCATCTTGGAGCGCTTCTTTTGGTGGTTCCACATCTTGGGTATCCTGGCATTCTTGAACTATGTACCTTACTCCAAGCATTTCCACATCTTCCTGGCTTTCCCGAATACCTATTACAGCAACCTGAATCCAATAGGAGGATTCGACAACATGGCGAGTGTGAAGAAGGAGGTTGAGCTGATGATGGACCCCAGTGCCGATCCCTATGCCGCTCCTGCAGAAGATGCCGCTCCTTTGAGCTTCGGGGCGAAGGATGTTACCGACCTCACTTGGAAGAACCTCATGGATGCATACTCTTGCACCGAGTGTGGGCGCTGCTCCAGTGTCTGTCCAGCGAACTTGACCGGGAAAAAGCTATCTCCAAGGAAGATCATGATGGACACTCGAGATAGGGTAGAAGAACTAGGTGCCTACAAGCGGGCCAATGGAGCTGACACCCATGATGGAAAGGCCTTGTTAAGAGATTACGTAAGCGAAGAGGAACTCTGGGCTTGCACTTCCTGCAATGCCTGTGTGGAGGCTTGCCCAGTGCTCATCGACCCGCTGGATATCATCATCGACCTGAGAAGGAACCTCATCATGGAAGAATCCAAGTCGCCTGAAAGCATCACGGTGATGTTCAATAACATCGAAAACAATGGAGCGCCTTGGGCCTTCCCAGCAGCGGATAGGGATAAATGGATTTCTGAGTCATGAGTATGCAAGTGAAGGATATGGCTGCCTTGGCGGCAGAAGGAAAGAAACCAGAGGTGCTCTTCTGGGTGGGTTGTGCGGGAAGCTTCGATGACCGTGCGAAGAAGATCACCCGTGCGTTTGCCAAGTTGCTCAATGCGGCAGGAGTGGACTACGCCATCTTGGGTAAGGAAGAGAGCTGTACTGGAGACCCAGCCAAGCGTGCAGGAAATGAATTCCTCTTCCAGATGCAGGCCTTCAGTAACATTCAGGTAATGAATGCTTACGGAGTGGAACGAATCGTCACCACCTGCCCTCATTGCTTCAACACCTTGAAGAACGAGTACCCTGAGCTTGGAGGCAATTATCAGGTGATGCATCATACCCAATTCCTGAACGACCTTATGGCTTCAGGGCGATTGACGGTGGAAGGAGGCGCCTTCAAAGGGAAGCGCATCACCTACCATGACCCCTGTTACCTTGGACGTGCCAATGGGGTCTATGAAGCTCCGCGGGAGCTTATCACTAAGCTCGATGCCGAGTTGGTGGAGATGAAGCGTTGCCGCTCTAAAGGCCTTTGCTGCGGAGCAGGAGGTGCACAGATGTTCAAGGAAGCCGAGCCTGGCAACAAGGAGATCAACATAGAGCGCACGGAGGAGGCATTGGAGACCCAAACAGAAATCGTTGCGGCTGGATGTCCCTTCTGCAACACCATGATGACCGATGGCATCAAGCATGCAGAGAAGCAGGACA
>JAQCAN010000274.1 GCA_027621335.1 Bacteroidota bacterium | reverse complement strand
GAGATGATAGTTAATTATAAGGAATATGGAGAAGGAGAGAATGTCCTCATTATCGCCCATGGCCTATTCGGGTCGCTGGATAATTGGTCCACCTTGGGCAGGCGCTTTGCCGAAAGCCGCAGGGTCATTCTAGTGGATCAGAGGAACCATGGCCATTCCTTCCATGCCGATGAGATGAACTACACAGTGATGGCCCAGGACTTCATCGATCTGATGGACCACCTTTCCATTCCAGAAGCACAGTTCATCGGCCATTCCATGGGGGGTAAGACGGTGATGAAGATGGCCATGATGGCTCCTGAGCGTATATCACGAATGATCGTGGCGGACATCGCTCCCAAGGCCTATCCACCGCACCATGATCTGATCTTCAAAGCCATCCATGCCTTGGACTTGGACAACGTACATACCCGAGGAGAAGCAGAGGAGGTCATCTCCCATATCCTGCAGGACCGAGGGACCTTGTTGTTCTTGTTGAAGAACCTCTATTGGAAGGAGAAAGGTCAGTTGGCATGGCGCATGAACCTGCCGGTCATAGAAGCCCATATGGAGGACATCCTGGATTCTGTGGGCTTGGATACAGTGATGACGCCCACCTTGTTCATCAAAGGTTCAGAGAGCAAATACATCCAAAGTGAAGATGAGATGCCCCTTCACTTCCAATTCCCGATGGGGGAGCTCCTCACCATGGAGGGCGTAGGCCACTGGTTGCATGCTGAGGATCCCGAGACCTTCTATGCTTTGGCCGAGGCCTTCTTGGATTGATTGAACAGCATTCCCATACACGGTCTTTTCTTTATCAGAGGAAGACCCACTAAATGTCCGACCTTAAGCGTTTAAGATTTAACTTCACGTCCTCTAGATGATAGGTAGATACTCACTGATTTTCTCTGTGTTAGGCTTTTTTCTGATGATGTCAGGGAGTCTTCTTGCCACACATAATAGGGCTGGTCAGATCACCTATGTCCATGTGGAAGGCTTCACCTATGAGGTCACCATCCTCACATGTACAGACATCTCCTCACCCAATAATGCCGATCGCCCTTATATGCCCATCGATTGGGGAGATGGGTCTCCTTCTGACAGTATCCAGCGTATAGGAAATGGGACCATCATCACGCCCTTCGTGGTCAAGGAGAACCGCTATGTGAAGCAACATACCTACCCGGGTCCAGGCACGTATTCCCTCTATTCTGAAGATCCGAACCGGAATGGGGGCATCAACAACATCCCCAACTCCATCGATGTCATCTTCTCCATCACCTCGGTCTTGGTCATCTCAGCCGATACGGAATTCGGGGTCTTTAATAATTCGGTACAATTGCTGAACGCTCCAAAGGACGATGCCTGCTCCAATGCCCTCTGGTTGCATAATCCGGTGGCTGTAGATCCTGACGGGGATAGCTTGGCTTATGAACTTATTCCCTGCACGGGGGCGGGGGGCATACCCATTATGGATTATGAATTCCCAGATGAATATCAGAGCAACAATGGTGTGATGACCATCGATCCTTTCACTGGGACCGTTTCATGGGATGTGCCTTTGTTCTTCGGGGAATACAATATCGCCATCAGGATCAACGAATACCGACAGGGCATCTTCGTGGGTTCAGTAGTCAGGGATATGCAGATCACCGTCTTCGGGTGCAACAACCAGCCTCCTCAGATCCAAAATCTAAGTGACCTCTGTATCGTGGTAGGGAACCTAGGCTCACAGCAGATCGTGGTTCAGGACCCTGATGGGGATAACATGGATCTACAAATGTTTGGAGAGCCTTTCGAGTTGGATGTGAACTGGGCGGACTTCAATCAGACCAGTTCCTTCAATCCTGCCCAAGGGACCTTCCTCTGGATTCCTTCATGTGATGAGGTTCGTCTAGCGCCTTACATCGCCTTTGTGAAAGCCACGGATGTGACCAATGAGCCAACCGACCTGAGCGATATCGACCAGTTCAATGTTCAGGTGATCGCTCCCAGGGTGGAGAACCTAAGTACCACCATACTCGAAGGAGGCGACATTTTAGTGGAATGGGACAGTGAGGAATGCGAATCCAGTTCAGGCTATAAGATCTACAGACGTATAGGAAGTAGCACGTTCAATCCTGGCCCATGTCAGACTGGACTTCCTGCATCGGCCGGATATGACCTCATAGAGACTATACAAGGCATCAATATCCTCAGCTATCTGGATACGGATGTGCCATATGGTTCCTTGGTCTGCTATCGCGTAGTGGCCTGCTTCCCTGATGGGGCGGAGAGCATCGTGAGCGCTGAGGTCTGTGATGAGATCGACCGCGTCAAGCCCGCCATCACCCAAACCACAGTGGATGTTACAGGGAGCTTCACAGGTGAAGTTACGCTCAGGTGGGTCGCTCCTTTGGAGTTGGACACCCTTATCGCCTTCACGGGACCCTATTCGTATCGCATTTTGAGGTCTTCAGGCCCTGGAGGCTTCACTGAGGTCTTCACGACTCCAGAAACCACCGTGTTGAATGTTCCCTTGGACAATCTGGTCTATTTGGATACAGAATTGGATACAGAAGCGCTTCAGTATAGATACCGGGTGGAGTTCTTGAACAATGAAGAGGCCATCTCGTACTCTACCTTGGCGAGTACGATTCGACTTTCATTGACGCCACTGGACAATAGGATTCTTTTGGAGTGGGAAGAGACTGTGCCTTGGCTGAATACTGAATATGAAGTCTATGAAGTGGATGCCATGACTGGCAGTTTGGATCTGCTCACAGTCACAGATGAATCGTTCTTCGAACATCAAGGATTGACGAATGGAACAGAGAATTGCTATGTCATCAAGAGCT
>JAQCAN010000030.1 GCA_027621335.1 Bacteroidota bacterium | reverse complement strand
ATCAACTCTGTGTATTGGGGTCCTGATATCGCCTATGAGGCGAACTCTTTTGGTCAAAGCAGCTGCACCAGTTGCTTCAATCCTCCACAATCAGCAAGTTACATGAGGAACGAATCCCGGAATTGGTTCTTGTGGTACAAGAAACAAACAGGAGTGGACGGCTACCGCTTCGATGCCGTGAAGCACTTCTCTGCAGCAGTAGTTGAAGACCTACTCTGGAACGCTCAGAACAACGCAGGATTTGCATCAGGCGGTCAAGACCTGTTCGCTGTAGGTGAGTATGTGGGTAGCAGCTTTGAAATGGACAATTGGGCCAATAGTACGCAGAACCGAGCTGGCACCTTCGACTTCAGCCTGAGAGGGAACATTAAGAATATGATCTATTCACTTGGCGCCTATGACTTGAGTAATATCCCTGGCTCTCAGCAGTCCAACCGGGTCAGGACGGTTCCATTCGTCAATAATCATGACACCTTCCGCCCTCAAGTGGATGGGAACGGTTCATATGCCAGCTGGGATACTTTCAATGAATTAGGAGGACATGTCGACCCGAATGAGCCCCGACTTTCTGCAGGCTACGCCATTGCCATGGCAGTAGATGGATCTCCATTGGTATTCATGGAAGACCTCTTTGTCATGGATACGCCTGAACGATTCAGTCATGACCCCCGAAGTGAAACCGAACTACCTGTGAGGGACGACATCGAGAACATCATCTATTGTCATCAGAAATTGAAGTTCAAGGAAGGAGCATACAAGGTCAGGCATAGCAGCTCCGACCACCTCGTTATCGAACGCAGCGGCAAAGCTATCATCGGGATCAATGACTCTTGGAGTACCTGGCAGAGCCAATGGATTCCGACAGACTTTGCACCTGGCACAGAGCTCAAAGATTACTCCGGTGCCAACTCTAATAACATCTTTGTGAATCAGGACGGATGGATCCAAGTGTGGACCCCACCTTGCAATGGAAGCAACATCAGACGTGGATACACCATTTGGGGACCTGCTGGACTTTCAGGCCCAGTGAGCAATGCTGGTTTTGCTACTATCCAAGAATGGCATATGGCCAATGACCTAGGTGATTCACATCCATTCTCACTAAAGCAAGGTGGTCGCTTACCTGATTTCTCAACGGCACCGCGCACGGCAGGTACGATTTTCAACAGAAGGGGTAAGATGAGGATCCAAGTCTTCCCAACCAATCCTTCTGATCCTATCACCCTTATCCTGGCTGATGCTAGCGGAGAGAATCATTTGGATTCGATTTCCGGCACTGGAACCTTGACCAAAGTGTGGAACACACCCATAGCAGGATGGTTCACCTTCAAAGTAAGGAATGCCACTGGTGTGCAGATCGGTCAAGAATGCTTCGTAAGGGCGACATATGGCACACCAAGGGTGGTCAACACGTCTGCCTTTCCGAAATCTAACGCTATTGCTGATAAAGTCATCAAAGTCAGCAAGGACTTGAAACTCTCCCCAAATCCGGTACAGGATATTCTGGATCTACGTTTCGAGCCGATAGGAGATGACGCATGGGCCAGGATCTTCGATCTGAATGGTCGCTTGGTACAGGTCACTCCCCTTTTCAATGGGGTCTCAGGCCAAGAAAGGATCGATGTTCAGGATTTGGAACAAGGCACCTATCTCCTTGAAATCCTGAGTCAGGGAAAGAGCTTGACCGAGCGCTTCGTGAAATACTGATGCAGACTGTCTATCAATGCTGAACGATGAACGGTTTCATCACATGCTGAAGACCTGATTGCACCTCAATGAAATATAGGCCAGGAGCAAGCACTTTCGTATTGAAGGTACTTGTTTCGTTTTGGGCCAACTGTTCATCAAGGATCTGACCCGTGATGTCGATGAGTCTGTAACGGATATTCTCCAAAGAGGACTTCAGTGTGACTTGAAGTTCAGAGTCACTCGGATTCGGAAATAGCGTCAGATCATCCCATGATATCGCTTCTCGATCATCCAGTCCAGTGGTTGTCCAAGGAATAGCATCAAGCAGGGAAACTGAATAAGCCGGAATGACCAACGATTGCGCATCACCTTCCACAATCTGGTTAAGGATCTGAGGGCTGGCATGTTCCATCTCAAGTGTTTCATGGATCTTGCTGTATTGCACATGTCGCATAAAGCACGAGGCTCCTTCTTCAAAACCTGAGACGTGGCTCATGTTCAATTGCAAAGCCTGTGGCTTCAGATTGATGATCAACGCTTTTGGACCATCGGGCATGTCGAAAAGGAATCCATAAGCGTCCCAAGTCGGCATGCTTTGCATGTTACCATCCTCGTCTTCATAATCCACGTTGACATGATAGGGCAAAGGGCTGCTGAGCCCCGATGCAGGACTCCACTCGCCAAGCGGATTGAAATTGAAATTCGATGAGGGGCCTATCAGCAAACGCTTGACAGAAGTCGCTTCATTGTTCAAGTGCATCAGAGTTTCAACGGCCATGCCTTGAGCACTCAATTGTTTGTCCTGCCGAATGGCGGCTACCCTATCGTTGCCATGCATGATCTGCATGCACAGCTTATTGATGCTCACTCCTTTGGAACTATTCATCCAAGGGTCGTCTACGTTGGATCGATACCCTATGAATTCATTGTAGAGGTTGAAGATGCCCAGAGCATGGATCCAATTGCCGCTATCGAATTGGAAATCTTCTTCTTGAAAGGCATCAGGATCCAGTGCAAAGCATTCTTCAGAGATATCGTAGTTATTGAACTCAGTGATCCAGACATCCATGTCCGTCTCTGCAAAAAGACCCACCCTATTCGTCTCGAAGTCATCCCTCATATCAGCTTGCTGCTTATGGAGGACTTCATCCGGATCGAAGGTTCCTGGCACACCCAGGCATGGGCCTACACTGATGTCATCCAGCTGGATAGCCATAGGGTAGAAGTGGAAAACAGCGGCATCAGCAGTGATGTCCCCCGTTTCTAAACGGTCTATGAGCACTTCATTCCAAGGTGCACCCCAGCGGTCTCTATTCCCAACAATGGCGACCTCGGCATTCGGGAACCGTTCTCTGATGATGGGAATCAGCGTTTCACAGATTTCTGCATAGAGTTCCACACTCGGATAACATTCGGTACATATAGAGCTTACTTCCAAACACTCGGGAATAGGGAAGAACTTCGCATAACGTTGCATGAAGACTTCATTTCCTAACTCCAAGTTGAACGCATCATCGATGGAAGCACATCCATCACAATAGACGTCCATGATCTTGTCCAACTGGACCATGGCCCGATTGATACTCGCATTGAAGAGGACTTCTCTGATGTCCTCATAAGTCCCTGAAGGCGCTTCATATTCGAGCTGAGGACTTCCCACATAATAAAAGGGGTCAAAGAGACTGATCATGAACATTTCCTGAATAGCCAGGCCATTATCTCTGAAATGCTCAACGGCCTGTTTGTATGAATCCAAGGTTATGGTCGTGGTCTTTATGATCTCTTCATAGCGATCAGCCGTGAAATCCTCGTTAGGTCCTGGACAACCAATCGTCTTGGAATGACTGAGCCCAATGGAACTGGCCTCACAGATGTCCAGAGTTCTAAGCTGTCCATCATCTCCCATGATCTCACGGGTCTGGCTCTCCCACCACCAATAATTGCCAGCTGTTCCTCCTGGGAACCTCAAGATATTTGGTTTCAAATCGGATACATCCCTTCTAAGGTCTATGCTGTTCCAATCGTAGCGCCACCATATCGGTTCTGGTTGCTGGCAATCCACCTCAGTGTGCTCCCTGAGCATGCGGCTATTGAAACCAAGTTCAGGTGGAGTCTGACTTTCTCCCCATTCCACACAAGTGGCAAGGTTCTGCGCGTCTATATTCGTTATGAAAAACATGGTGCTGATGACAACAACACCGAAATATGGCTTAACCATTCTACCTCCTCTTCCCTTCATTTCGACAGTTTCTAGCTTTTGTTTTACGCATCAGCTGAGATTTGGTTACATGATCGCCTGTTTACAACCTGTGGCAGGAAAGGAATAAGTCACGACCTTTTTACGTTCCTTAGTCTCGATCCAATGCACCATTTATGATGAAGTACTTGATTTCCATTGCCTTATGTTCCTTGATAGCCGTATTTTCCAAAGGCCAACGTGGAACCGGTGATCGGCTGTTCACCGTGGATGCCAACCACAGAGCCTCAGGTTGGTTCTTAGGTCTTGGAGCCGCCAATCTGTTCCCTCAAGATGAACATGAGATGGAGTTCTTGGCCATTCCTGACTTTCCTGATTCAGGAAGCTATAATGCCTTACTGAATCCCACGGGTAAGCTCGGGTTTGCGCTTGAAGGCGGGATGTTCTGGTTACTTCAGGATCGCTTCTTCGATTATGTGGACCTTGGACTGACCTATCGCCAATTGCGCGGAGGTGAAGAATCCAGCGCCAACCTACTTCCCGGAGCTTCGGATACCTTGCCAAGCCTGCTCCTCGGAGAAGGAAGCTTCCAACAGGATGTGGTGGGCTTGAATGTGAACCTGAACAAGATCTTTCCTCTGAACGATCGTTTTTACATCATTCAGGGATTGGGTGCCGACTTGGAATACCGGGTCATAGATGATTATTCATACGATGGAGGCTTGGCGAGCATGAATCGCATGACCCCTGAAGATGGTTTCAGAACACATATTCACTATAAGTTAGGAGCTGGTTTTAAAACATCGGCCTTCAGCTGGCTCAGTCTGAGTGCTGAAACTCCTATAGAGAACATCATCCCTTTCGATGGGCTGACCTCACGAAGGGACATCTTCAATAGCAAGTATCGGCCAGTTGTATTCACTTTACGGTATATGTGGCTAAGGAAACGTCCGGCCCGTGAGTGCCCTACTGCTGGACCCTCTCCAAAGATGAAGTCCAAGCGCAAACTGAATCGAGGAGGGGGCCAATTGCGCTAAGCTTGAATTCAAAGGATTGGAAGAAAACACTCTTCCTACCGAGGGTGCAATACGTATCTTCAGGCAATGAAAAAAATCGGTTTCTTTTTCCTTGCTATCCCATTTATCTTTTCATGCACTGAGCACAAAGACTTCCCTGGTGACGTTCCCGGTGAGTGGATGTATATGCAGCGGGCCTATCCTTCCATGCACATCGACCATAAGGCTGTAGATGATGCTTGGTCGTTCATGCAAGGCAAACGTCAGACCAAGAATTCGACTATTGGAGAATGGGAAATCGAAGGACCCCTCAATATCGGAGGACGTATTACCGATGTGGCCATCTCCCCTGCCAATGACCTTCACTTCTATATCTCATCTGCTACAGGGGGACTCTTCCGATCCTATGACCAAGGGGGGAGTTGGGAGAACATCTGGGATGGTGTGGGGCGGCCTTCCGTGGGAGCCTTCGCCTTAGCTCCGTCCGATGCACTTCGCATCTATGCTGGAACGGGAGAGGCGAATGGATCGGCCACCTCTGGATCCTTCTTTGGAGATGGCGTATACCGCTCGGACGATGGCGGAGACACTTGGACTTCGGTTGGCCTGGAAGCTACAGAGCATATCGGTCGCATCATCGTGGACCCCACGAATCCGGACCGAGCCTTCGTAGCCGCAGCTGGAAGGCTTTACGGAACCAATCCAGATCGAGGGGTTTACCGCACATTGAATGCAGGAGCGGACTGGGAACAGGTGCTATTTATAACAGACTCCACCTCTTGTGTCGACCTCATCATGCATCCCACGGAACCTGACATCCTCTATGCGTCTATGTGGGAGAGGACTAGAAAGGCCTGGCAACGTGATTATGGTGGATTGACCTCGGCCATCTACCGTTCCACCGATGGCGGTGACACATGGACATTATTGGGCAATGGACTGCCCGAGCCCGATGAAGACACAGGGCGCATCGGATTGGCCATCTCTCACTCAGATCCTGAAGTGATCTATGCCTCTTATACGACCGATGAAATAACCAATGTCTTCGATGCCCTTTACAAAAGTGAGAATGGTGGAGAATCTTGGTCGGAGATCAGCAATGGCGAATTGGCGGCTATCAACTCCTCCTTCGGATGGTATTTCGGCAAGTTGGCCGTGGACCCTTCCAATCCAGACGAAGTATGGGTCTTGGGGCAATCCATCGTCAGGTTCAATACAGACTTTGAGAGTTGGGAGAATATCGAAGGCATGCACGTGGATCACCACGCGATGGATTTCTCCTTGAATAATCCTGACTTGCAATTGGCTGGAAATGATGGAGGCGCCTACCTCTCTACTGATGGAGGAAACAGCTGGTTCCACTTCGAGAATCTACCCATTACGCAATGCTATCAAATGGAAGTGGACTTTCTTCAGCCTGAGCGTCTTTATGCTGGGACGCAGGACAACAACACCATTCGCACACTCACAGGAGATCTGGATGATTATGTCGCCATACTGGGCGGTGACGGTTTCCATGTGAATGTGGACCCTACCGATAATGACTATGTCTATGCCGAATTCCAATACGGCAACCTGTACCGATCGACCAATGGCGGGTTCAGTATGCAGCCTGCTTTGAATGGCATCAATGGAAGTGAACGGACCAATTGGAATACACCTGTCGTCCTCTCCCCAGTGAATCCCAGCATTCTCTATTATGGGGCTGAACGTCTATATCAGAGCACGAACCGTGCGGTGAGCTGGCAAGCCATTAGTCCAGATCTCACGGACGGTCAACATCCTAGCGGAGCTTCGGCTTACGGGACCATCACCAGCATAGCAAGTTCCTATCAGGCTCAGGATATCCTATACGCAGGGACCGATGATTGCAACGTTCAACGCACTTTGGATGGAGGGGACACCTGGCAAATGGTCACGGATGGATTACCTAACCGCTATGTGAGTGGATTGGCGGTACATCCTGAAGATGCATTGACCTGTTACGTAGCCTTCAGTGGCTATCGTGATCTGGACTTTGTCTCCCACCTCTTCAAGACTACAAATGGGGGAGATTCATGGACCTCGGTCTCTGGAGACTTGCCGGATATGCCCATCAATGACGTTCTGATCGATCTTGCCAATTCGCGATTGTTCATTGCGACCGATGTAGGGGTATGGTTCAGCACGGACGATGGAGGGACCTGGGATCTGCTTGGGACCAACCTTCCCGGGGTCATCGCTTCGCAGTTGGAACTTCACGCACCGACCAATACGTTGTATGTGGCGACCTACGGCCGATCCATTTACAGTTACGATCTCGGACAATTGACTCCAATAGGTATAGAGGAAGTCATGAGCAATACGTTCTTCATCTATCCCAATCCCTCCAAAGACGTCATTTACGTCAAAGGACCGATCAATGATCAGACCACTCTACTTTTTTCGATATGGGATATGAGTGGAAGATCTGTTCTTGAAGGCCAACTTTTGAAAGACACACCCATTCCTGTCGGAAACTTACCGTCAGGGAATTATATCATGGAGCTGGGTTCCTCAGAGAACCGTTCAAGTCTTCATTGGACCAAAGAAGATTGAGCTCATCTTTTGCAAGCTCTATAAATGAACATTTGCATTTGAATCTTCGGCCATGCCACGTGAGTATGGTCTACCGAAGGGACAGACTGTGAAATGACCGTTAGGACCAACAGCCTGCAATCATGGTATCTTTTTGTAGGCTGATGCATGCTAAATGCGGATGTGGTCTTGAGGGAGCCTTCGTAGTCTTATGATTGGGAGATAGGGGTTATGATTTCTAGTACATTCAACTATTTAGATCACCGTAAATAGATTACGCCCTCCCCTCCCACCTTTGCTCTATAACTGCTCTGAGACCCATTCAATGGATTCCAAAGCTTAACCCACCACTATGAGTCCTATGATCGCCAACCCTTTCCTTCTTGCGCTCCTATTCAGTGCCCTTACGCTTCTTATCACCCTCATTCTCACCCGCAATTATTGGCTCGTAAGGCAACGTGGGCTGGAACAGGAGAAGGCCTTGGTCCTATCCCAAGCCGAGGAGAAGCAGTCCAACATGCTCAAAGCCGAAACCGAATTGAGGCGCACGCGTGAAGCCTGGACCGCTACTCAGCTCCAGCTCAGCCAGACTCAGACAGAGAAGTTGAACTTGGAAAACCGTTTGACTGAGCAGAAGGCCGAACTCACCGACCTGCACACCCAGCTCTACAATAAATTCGAGGTGATGGCCAACCAGATCCTAGATACCAAGACCGAGAAATTCACCAAGGTGAATGAGGAAAAGATGAAGGCGCTGCTGGAACCCCTCGGCAAGGACATCGAAGCCTTTCAAAAGAAGGTGGAAGAGGAATCCAAAGAGAGGTTCTCTCTGGCCAATGAAGTGAAGAAACTGGTCTTGAAGAATGACGAGATGAGCGAGGTGGCCATCAACCTCACCAAAGCACTCAAAGGAGAATCCAAGACCCAAGGAAACTGGGGCGAGATGATCCTGGAGAGCATTCTGGAGAAGTCAGGCCTTCGCAAGGGCGAGCAGTATTTCATGGAGCACCAACTCCATGATCAAGATGGTCAAGCCATGCGCTCCGCCTCCGAGGGTAAGAAGATGCGCCCAGATGCGGTCATCAAATATCCAGATGATAGGAATGTCATCGTGGATTCCAAGGTCTCCCTATCGGCCTTCAGTCGCTCGCTGGAAGCCGAGAATGAGGAGGCTTACCAATCGGCCATCAAGCAGCATGTGGCATCCCTGAAGGGCCATATCGATGCGCTGAGCGCCAAGGGCTATGATGATTTCGAGAAGTCTTTGGACTTCGTACTCATGTTCCTGCCTAGCGAACCAGCCTACATAGCGGCCATGCAGGCCGATCCTGAACTTTGGAATTACGCTTATGAGAAGCGCATCCTACTGCAAAGCCCCACCAACCTCATCACTTCGCTGAAGCTCATCGCGGAACTGTGGAAACGGGAGGCACACAATCAGAATGCCCAGGCCATTGCGGAGCGAGGTGCGAAGCTCTATGACAAGTTCGTGGGCTTCGTGGATAACCTTCAGGGTGTGGGTGTCCATCTGGACAAGGCGAAGGAGAAGTATGACGAGGGCTTCAAACAGTTAAGCACTGGACGTGGCAATCTGGTGAGTCAGGCCGGTCAGTTGAAGGCCATGGTGGGCAAGACAAAGAAGGAATTGACCCACACCTTATCTTCAGATGCTCTTGAAACCGATGACACCCACTTAGCTAAATAGTCCTAATGGCCTATCTCTATAGAGTACGTTAAGTCACTCCGATCTAAAACTCCTGAAGTTTAGCAATCAGTCCTTCTGAAACGATGCACTGCCCTTTCTACCCTCCTGTTGAAGGATGATCTGATAGACCCCAGCAGCAAAGTCAGACACGTCCAGTAGCACCCTCAAGTCGCGGACCAAGAACCGTTGCACCTCTTCTCCCAAAACATTCACAATGGACCCTCGAGCACCCGACCATGATGCATCTATGTCCATGGTCAAAACGTCCGAAGTAGGATTTGGAAAAAGACTTACGCTCAATAAATCCTCCGTTTCCTCCAAGGTAGTCGGGGATTCTTGATAGACCCGTATGTAATCGATGACCATGTCGCTCTGTGTGAAGGCGGGGTCGATAAAGCCGCTCATAGCCACATTCAATAAGAAGTACTGCTCACTGTCAAAGGGCCATGTGCTTGCATTCTGGACCGCGGGATGGTAGATGTAGTGCACGCTACCATCCACCGTGAAACGAATCTCTTCTGGGGTCCATTCCATGCCATAGATGTGGAAATTATTCAAGACATCAGAAGAATATAGACCTCCATAATTCTCAGTAGCTCCTGAAGATGAAGGGGTATGCAAGGCGCTCTGCGTGAAATTCTGATTATAGCCCCAATGCTCCATGATATCGATCTCGCCACAGGCTGGCCAAAACACTTCGCCATGGCTCACTGTCCAATAGCCTCCCGTTTCGATAATGTCTTTTCCCAGCATCCATATTGCAGGCCAGGTGCCTTCGCCAATGGGTAGCTTGGCTCGCGCTTCCACCCGACCATAGGTGAAGGCGAACTTCGAGTTCAACCGAGCTGATGTGTATTGCTTGGTCTGCCCTTGATCAGTGAAAGGTTCCTTGATGGCGCGTATGGTCAGATGACCATCACCCACAAAGGAGTTCTCTATCCGGTCTGTGTAGTGTTGCTGCTCTCCATTGAACCAACCCACCCCATCAGGAAGTAAGGTTTGGTGATACCAGTTGGCGGAATTCACCGGACCACTCGTCTCGAATTCATCGGCCCATACTAAGTTATCATAGATGCTGTTCGCATTGTCCGGGTCATAGCCAATGAGGCCATCATAGCTGAAGTCATCTAGGTAGGCGATTACCTGGTCCGTGTTATTCTCCCCATTGATTTGCAGCACCACGCGGTTGAAGTCTATTCGATTCAAAGGATCACCATTACCCAGATTGAAGTTCTGCCAGTTGTCTGTGTCAAAGTTGAAGGTCAGGGTCTGCCACTGATCCAATAGCAAGGGCTTGATGATCTCACATTGGCTGGTCCAAGGCTCGGGTTGGTATCCATTCTGCAGTTTGAATGAAAGAGTATTGGGCTGACTCCCTGTCAAACCTGACGATGGCACATAGACTTTCAATGAAAAGGTATGGGCAGAACCAAGTTTGAAATTGATGGGCAGGGTGAATCTCGCATTGGCATAAAGCCCTCCGATATCCTCATACTTCAAAACCTGTTCGGACAGATTATCTCCCCCCATGAAAGGATTGAGGAAGTCAAGGTCCAGTATGCAAGCATCTCCGAACCAAGTGCTGATACTCCCATTGCCTTCAAAATCGTCTTCGACCGTTTGGAATTGGCCATACATGAGGTTGAAGGATAGACATGTAAGGATGAATAGGCTTTGACGCATACGACTGATGTATTTATAGGTGGATCGTGGAATGCGCTTGGCAAGGGGGGGGATGAACTCCACGACAATTACTTCCGTCAAAGATATGGTGTAATGTACTATATCTCTCACTCAATGGCGACAATCCAAGGATTCTTATCCAACCAGAGTCACTGCGTTTATTGATGTGAATTTGTCGAAAGACAGGTCACTAAGCCTATTGGAGCATGGGTCAAGAGCCTGCCGATTGGTGGTCACTGAGCCTGTCGAAGTGCCACTACGACCTCATTCTTCCTCCCCGTGAGCTTGAAAGGCGGGTCATAACCCATAAAACTCCAATCGCCTGTGTGTTCAATGCTTTCTTCTGCCAATCGGGCAAAGAGCTTATCCCTCTCGGATGCAATCTTCTCATCATTGGCAAACCCATCAAAGGTGATCGCTGCCATGACACGTTCTTCCTCTGTTTGGAATTGGACGTTGACATTGTCAGGCTTTGGCAAGTCCTCTATCTTATACTGGGCTGGAACCAGGAATTTCATCGTCATCTGCTCTTCCATATTCATCACTACTGGTGATGTCATGGCGATCTTCTGCCCACGATCATTGCCACCGAAGATGTATCCAGCTAATACATTGAAGCCTTGACCTGATCCTTCATTATAGGTCTTGGTATCCATGGTGACATAAATGAAATTGGCTTGGGCATATTCCCTGATCTCGAAATCCCCAAAGGACTTCAAGATGGTATATGGATATTCTTCGATGTTCTTCACTTGGCTATTCGCCCATATCTGTGATGCGATGAATAGAACAAGCAAGAGAAGGGCAATAAGGGCGATGGTTTTCATAAAGGGTGAGGTTCATTTCAAGTGAAAGTTATACACGTAAGACACTGAAAACTAGCGATTAGCTTCCTTTTGATAGGTAAGGAAGCAAAAGTTCTTTTTACTAGTTTTAGACTTCACCAAAACCAAGACTCATGAAAGCCATTCTCGTTAGCGGCCTCCTTGGAGGCCTTGTCTTCTTCCTTCTTGGAGGTTTATTCTACGGATTCCTTCTTGCCGATTTCTTCAGTGAGCACATGCCAGAAGGCATGGAGATCATTGCAAAGGACCCCGTCATGCCATTGATACTCCTTGGCGACTTGTTCTTAGGTCTATTCTTCGCCTATGTATTCGACACTTGGACGCGCATCCATAACTTCTCTGAAGGGGCATGGATGGGCCTTGCCTTGGCATTGGGCTTCTCCATCCATTACACCTTTATCTACAGTGGCACCACGCATCTAGTAGAAACGGCATCTGCTATTGTGGATATCAGCCTGAGTGGTCTCAGTGGCGCATTGGGAGGTGGTGTTGTCGGCCATCTTCTAGGCAAGATGACCAAGACTTGAGTCACTCTTCATTTTCATCTGGGATCTCATACGCTTCATGCTAACTTCATAGCATGAAACGGAACATACTCGTGACCGGTGCCAACAGGGGCATCGGATTGGAAATCGTCAAGCAATTGGTCAATGAGGGGCATCAGGTCATCGCTACGGCCAGGGACATCGAGAAGCTGAAATCCAAAACGACTTCCTTGAAAGGAAACCTGCTTCACTTTTCATTGGATGTGACCGACCCGGCCAGTGTCGCCCTGCTCAAGAATTCCCTGACGGACACATTGCCATTCATAGACGTCCTCATCAACAATGCCGGTATCATCAGTTCGAACCAAGGCCCCATGGCGTCTGACATGAAAGAGGTGAGGGCTCTGATCTCCACCAATCTGCTCGGTCCATGGCGCCTCTCGCAGGCCCTACTCCCGCTCTTGGAGGCGTCACAGGATGCACGTATTGTCAATATAAGTAGTGGAATGGGCGCTTGGGATGACCTTACTGCAAGCCATGCGGCCTATCGCATGTCCAAAGTCAGCTTGAATGCCCTCACCGTCATGATGGCCTCGGAACTGGAAGGTCGGGTGACGGTGAACAGCATGTGCCCAGGCTGGGTAAAAACGGATATGGGCGGTCCGAATGCACAACAAAGTGTGGAGCAAGGGGCGGACACAGCCGTGTGGTTATCAACTAGGGAACATATTCCTACTGGTAAGTTCTTCAGAGATAGAAAAGAGATTCCTTGGTGAACACAGTCATCCAGCGCGGACTTGGAAGCCCATTGATGAAACCCTTTGTCTGTATGATGGATGCAAGAAGATGTTCTTGAACGAACCATCAGCTTATGGACCTTTTCTCACAAACCACTGTCCTTTCTCTGCTGCCACATGATGGAGAGACCATCTATCATGGCCCTATCCTAACTCGCTCTGAAGCCGACCAGTACTTCGATACCTTCATGGCTCAGATCGCTTGGAAACATGATGAGGCGAAAATCTTCGGGAAGCACTTCATCACCAAACGGATGGCGGCCTGGTATGGGGATTCTGAATTCGATTATACCTACTCCAAGGTGACGAAGCATGCCCTCATCTGGACACCTGAACTCTTGGAACTGAAAGCAAAAGTGGAAGCCATCAGTGGAGATTCGTTCAACTCTTGCCTCCTCAACCTCTACCATGACGGGAGCGAAGGCATGGGCTGGCACAGCGATGACGAGAAGACCTTAGGTGAGGAGATGTGCATCGCCTCAGTGAGCTTGGGAGCAGAACGGAACTTCGCTTTCAAACATAAGCGCAGCAAGGAAAAGGTCACCATCTTTCTTCAGCATGGTAGCTTGCTTCTCATGAAAGGCGCTACACAGAAGCATTGGTTGCACCGTCTCCCTCCTACTAAAAAAGTCACTCGACCCAGAATTAACTTGACCTTTCGGACAATCATGGCATGAAGCAAATGGACAAGCGTATCCTGCCTATTTTTACAAAAGCGCAATCAAAACTATATACCCTGTCGATGCACAAGACCATTAGGCTGATCTTATCCATTTTTGCCCTTCTGATGCTCAAGGAGTCTGCTGAAGCACAGTGCTGTTCCTACTATCTGAGCATGTCCGATTCCTACGGGGATGGCTGGAATGGCGGCACACTCGAACTGCTCATCGATGGGGAGAGCCAAGGCCTTTACTTCGCACAAGGCTTTGTCTCTGGAGAGGCTTTCGAAGTATGCGAAGGGCAGACCATCGAACTTGTGTACAGCGCAGGAGACTGGGAGAACGAGAACAGCTACCAATGGGTGGATGTATCAGGCATTGCCATCTTTTCTGATGGTCCTGACCCTGCGGTCGGCACCGTATACACCGGAGAGGTGGACTGCACCATCTCAGTTCTACCAGGAGAGGTTCCTTGCTCGGCCTTGCCATTGGACAGCACGGCCTGCTTGAATGCGGATAACACGGGGCTCACTACCTCAGGATTCAGTCCGAATTGCGCGAACTACCAAGGGCAGGACATCTGGTTCCAGATCGAAGTGCCTCCTTCAGGTAATTTAAGCGTGAACACGGCAAACAACGGAGGTATGAATGATACAGGTCTTGCCATTTGGCAAAGCACGACCTGCACAGGTCTGAACCTCATCGCCTGTGATGATGATGGGGCATCGGATTATTTCTCCTTCGTCAGCCTGTTCAATCTGAATCCTGGTGACATCCTTTATGCCCAAGTCTGGGCCTATGGAGGTGGATCCGGAAGTTTTGAGATCTGCATGCAAGACCTAGGGACGGTCGTCCTGGAAGCCTCAGAGCTCCCTATAGTGGATATCCATACCAATGGACAAGCCATTCCCGATGAGCCTAAGGTGGATGTCATGATGCGACTCATTTATAATGGTCCTGGCAACCTAAGCCATGTCACTGACAGTGCCAATGTCTATTATGGCCACATCGGGATAGAGATCCGTGGTGCCTCATCGGCAGGTTATCCGCAAAAGCCTTATGGATTCGAGACCAGGGATGCCATAGGCAATAACAATAACGTGTCCCTTCTCGGCATGCCCGAAGAGAACGACTGGGTCTTCCTTTCCAATTACAATGACAAGAGTTTTGTCCGTAATCTCTTAGCCCACCATCTTTTCAATGAGATGGGGCATTATGCGCCTCGGATGACCCTTTGCGAAATGCTCATAGACAGCACTTATCAAGGTATCTACCTCATCGGGGAAAACATCAAACGAGATGACGGAAGGGTCGCCATCGCTACCTTGGACTCCTCAGAGAATGTGGGAGATGACGTGACGGGAGGGTACATCTTCAAATCTGACCTGGCCTATGGGAATAACTATTGGACATCCAATTACTCCCCCATCGATCATCCAGATTTTGATATTCGTTTCGTCTATCACTATCCCAAGGAAGATGAGATCACGGTAGACCAGAAGAGCTACCTCTCCGCCTTTTTAGATTCCATGGAGACGGCAATGTATAGCCCAGGTTTCGATGATCCTGAGACTGGCTATCGCAGATTCATGGAAGACTCTTCTTTCATGGATTATTTCTTGATCAATGAACTCTCGAGGAACAATGATGGATTCAAGAAGAGCCGATACTACCACAAAGACAAATTCTCAAATGGAGGAAAGCTGAAAGCCGGTCCAACTTGGGATTTCGATTGGGCCTGGAAGAACATCTCTTCTTGCGATCTTTTTTCGCAGACCGATGGTTCAGGTTGGGCTCACCTCGTCAATGACTGCCCGACTGATAATTACTCTCCTGGATGGTATCTGCGGCTTCTACAGGACAGCACATTTGCCAATGCACTCTATTGCAGGTATACCGAATTACGCAGCACTATTCTGGACATCAGCTATTTGCACAATTACATCGATAGTGTAGCTTCCTTGGTCAGCAATGCTCAAGCACGCCATTATCAAAAATGGCCTACGCTAGGTCTCAATGTAGGCACCCCTGAGGTCGGTCCCATTCCAAATTCTTTCCAAGGCGAAGTGGATTATCTTAAGTCATGGATAGCTCTCCGATTGGATTGGCTGGATGAGAACATGCCTGGACAATGCATCGATAGCCCAACAGGATTAACTCCTCATGATAGGCCTCCACTTTATTTCTATCCCAATCCCAGTGATGGGCCAGTTGTGATAA
>JAQCAN010000273.1 GCA_027621335.1 Bacteroidota bacterium | reverse complement strand
TCACAGCTCTCAAACTTGCAGAAATCATTCAAGAAGCAGGACTTCCTGCAGGAGTGGTGAATGTCATCACTGGTCATGGTGCGGTAGGGGCTGGCATCGTAAGCCATAAAGAAGTGGATAAAGTGGCCTTCACAGGTTCTACCGCGGTCGGCAAGCTTATACAACAGTCCATTGCTGGCACGGCCAAGAAATGCACTCTGGAACTTGGAGGGAAAGCTGCGAATATCATCTTCGCTGATGCACCTTTGGACCAAGCGGTCGAAGGCATAGTGAATGGTATCTATTTCAATCAGGGACACGTATGCTGTGCAGGCAGTCGCCTCTATGTAGAGGAGAATGTTCACGATGAAGTGATCAAGAAGCTGAAACACCGGATGGGAACCTTAGTTGTCGGGGATCCATTGGACAAGAATACAGATGTGGGAGCCATTAATTCATCAGATCAACTCAAGACGATAGAGAAATACATTTCTCTAGGTAAAAAGGAAGGTGCGGAATTCTACCAGCCTGAATGCAGACTCCCAAAAAAAGGATTCTGGTGCCCTCCCACCCTGTTTACTGATGTAGCGCAGAGCAACAGAATTGCCCAAGAAGAAATATTCGGGCCTGTGCTCGCAGTGCAGACCTTCAGGACAGTGGATGAGGTCATCAAGAAGGCTAACAATACGCCTTTCGGACTATCAGCTGGAGTATGGACTGACAAAGGAAGTAAGATCTTCAACCTGACAAGTCAGCTGAAGGCCGGGGTGGTATGGGCGAATACATACAATAAATTCGATCCCACTTCCCCTTTTGGCGGATACAAAGAAAGTGGATTCGGGAGGGAAGGAGGTGTTCATGGATTGGATGCCTATTTGGATGTGTGAAACGTATTCAACAGTATTTATGCTTCATGTAATCATGTAATGATGAGACTGGAAATCTTGAAGACCTACAAGCTCTATATAGGAGGGAAATTCCCAAGGACAGAATCAGGCCGATACCACAGCTTCATGAATGGCAAGGAACATGTAGCTAATGTTTGCAAGGCGAGCAGGAAGGACCTTAGGGATGCGGTCGTGGCGGCCAGAGGGGCTCAAAGTTCATGGTGGCAGAAATCCGCATACAACCGCAGCCAGATCCTCTATCGCATTGCTGAGATGATGGAAGGAAGGAAGATTCAATTCGTGGAGGAACTCATACTCCAGGGCTACACTAAGACCAGAGCATCTAAGGAGGTCGATCTCTCTATTGACCGGTGGGTCTATTATGCCGGGTGGTGCGACAAGTACCAGCAGATCTTCAGTTCGGTCAATCCTGTTGCCTCTTCTCATTTCAACTTTTCTGTTCTAGAGCCGATGGGTGTCATCTGTCTGCTACCTACAGCAGGTCAGCCACTCTTAGAAGTCATTTCAATGGTTGCCCCAGCCATAGCTGCTGGCAATTCGGTGATAGTTGTGAATGACCTTGAAAGCCCCTTGAGTGTCATCACCTTGGGGGAGGTGCTCCATACCAGTGACCTTCCAGGTGGCGTGGTCAATATTCTAACGGCCCACCATGAGGAACTGTTACCACACCTATCTGTGCACATGGACATCAATGCGGTCCTTGTCGGTGATATGAAGCCCCAGGACTTAAAGACCCTTCAGAAAGAGGCGGCTGTTAACGTGAAACGTGTCTCCCGATCAGCCTCGAAAGACCTCTTGGAAACCTTGGATCCCTATCTGATGAGGAAGCTGAGTGAAGTGAAGACCACATGGCACCCTATTGAAGCCATTGGGGCATCTGGATCCGGATATTGATGGGAATTCAATCGATCATAGTTCTATTGGTCATCTTGATGATGATCATCCTCTTGTACAAAGAGCTACTTAGACCTACCATTACATTTGTAGTCTCAGTGATGATACTACTCATTGCGGGAATCATCTCTCCAAGTGAAGCCCTTCATGGATTCGCCAATGAACAATTGGCCGTGATCATCATGCTCTTGATATTGAGTAACACCCTTGGAAAGACCGGACTCATTCGCAATCTTTTTACCCGCATATTCTCACCAAAGGACAGCCCAAGGCGTTTTATGATCAAGATGCTCAGTAGTGTGGGATTGAGTTCTGCGGTCCTGAATAACACCCCTCTGGTAGCTATCATGATGCCCTATGTGTACTCATGGACCAAGGAAAAGAAGGTTCCTATCTCCAAATACCTCATCCCCCTTTCCTATGCATCGATCCTAGGGGGCTGTGTCACATTGATCGGCACATCGACCAATCTGATTGCCAATGGACTTGCTGTGGAGTATGGTGAACCGAGCTTGAACATTTTCGATTTCGCCTATGCTGGCCTTCCCATGCTCCTTCTTGGCAGCGCCTACATCATCTTCTTCAGTGGGTCTCTATTACCAGCGCGGTCACCTGAGAATGAGTCGCCTGTGGATCGGGAGTACTTCGTTGAGACTATCGTGAAAGAAGGCTCTCCTATGGCTGGAAGGACTGTGGAGGAGGCAGGGCTAAGGAATCTGAAAGGGCTTTACTTAGTCGAGATCATCAAGAAACGTGCAGTCATAAGGCCCGCACCTCCAGACGTCAAAGTTCAAGTAGGTGACCGGCTCATCTTTGCTGGTGACACCAAGAGCATCACCGAATTGACCCGTCCGAACTTCGGACTAAGCCTCCCAAATCCTTCCCAACTTCCGGATAGTGACAAAGACAGTGTAGTCGAATTGGTAGTCGCACAGAACAGCTCGCTCCTGGGACAGCGCATTCAAGATACTGATTTCAGGTCGATCTTCAATGGCGCCATCATGGCTGTGCACAGAAATGGAGAAAGGCTTGGAGGAAACATAG
>JAQCAN010000029.1 GCA_027621335.1 Bacteroidota bacterium | reverse complement strand
CTCGTATGGATTGTATTTCCAAATCAAACGCCAAAAGCCTTCTAACGCTGACCTTATCCCCCGATGAGAATGGAATTATAGAGACCTCCACCGAGGGTTCCCCTTTATTGAATAACATCGTTGTTTTCACCTCCCATTCCTCTTTCAAGGGAAGGCCTGATAGAGATGCCTGGGATTCGATTTCGTCTACTCTTGGATTCCTCAAAACGACCTTGACATCTGTAGTGCCTGGAGCGAGTTTGATAATTCTTGAATAGACGGGCACTTTCGGGTCAGACTGCCAAGTGGAAGCCCCACGGAATGAGAGTGAATCCTGTATGGCCTGCCCCTTGACTTCGGAGAGGTCATACCAATCCAATCGCTCGGATATCAGCTGCCCTGAGGCGCTATTCGATGCAATGAGAAGGCACCACAGGGCAAGGGTGGTATAGAGAAAGGAGGAGTTCACAATCTGTAGTTCAGTGAGTTCATGAATCTAATACAATAACACCGTTAGAAACGATGCCCGCGTTCAGCGAATGATTGAACGCCTGAGGGCTCTTGATATTGTTTACAGGCATGGTTGTGTAGTGGAGAAGTTCGTATTATTGTAGGCTTGGAACCGCTAGAATCCAAGATGTCAATATGAAGAAATATGCGTTGATAGCCTTATTGGCACTCGGAGCCTGCATGTTGGGTAGCGAGAATGTGCAGGGACAGGATCCACAGTTCACCCAGTTCTATGCCAATCCCCTGTATTTGAATCCGGCCTTTGCAGGTACGGCAAGATGTCCCAGGTTCGTGATGTCTTACAGGAACCAATGGCCTTCTTTGCCAGGATCATTCGTGACCTATAGCGCAAGCTATGACCAACACGTCTCTGCCATTTCCGGAGGAATAGGATTTATCGCCATGAGGGATGAGGCAGGGCAAGGTGTCCTGAGTACCACTGGCTTCAGTGGCATCTACTCTTATCAAAGAGCGGTCTCTCGTAAATTCTCTCTCAAATTCGGACTGCAGGCCAGCTACACCCAAAAGGCCTTGGATTGGTCAAGACTGACATTTGGAGACCAGATCGATTCTAGACGAGGTTTCATCTTCCAAACCCAAGAGACCGAGCGTGGAGGAAGTGTAGGTTTCTTCGATGCCAGTGCGGGAATCTTGGGATTCAGCGATGACTTCTACTTTGGTGGAGCTGTTCATCATATCAATGAACCTAATGAATCGCTCATACTTGGCGTGAGCCGACTTCCAATGAAATTCACAGGACATGCTGGAGCCGTGCTTCCCATCGATGGAAAGAGCCGTTCACAAAGTGAGGCGACCATCAGCCCAAACATCCTGTTTCAGCGTCAAGCTGATTTCCAGCAGATCAACTTGGGTGTCTATTTGACCAAAGGACCTTTGGTCGTGGGGACCTGGTACAGATTCGAAGATTCCTTCATTGCCCTTTTAGGTGTACAGACAGACCTGTTCAAGGTGGGATATAGCTATGACCTTACCACCTCTCAGTTGACCACTCAAACTGGTGGTTCTCATGAGGTCTCTCTGACCTTCCAGATGCAATGTAGGGACCGAAGAGGACGTTTCAGGACAATAAGCTGCCCTAGTTTCTAGTTCTTGGGTGAAACCTTCGACTTGAGCACGCGTAAAACAAACACTATGAAACCATCAAGGATATTATCGATCGCTATAGTCTCGTGCATGGGCGCAATGCTCCTCACGTCATGCGGTTCTGGGGGAATCAGCAATACTACAGGCTGGAATTATAATGATTCTAGGAATGGAGGTTTTGAAGACGTCCCGTATGTGGAGCAAGAGACCGGACCAGGTCTCATCCTGATTGAGGGAGGAACGTTTACAATGGGACGTGTGATAGATGATGTCAATTATGACTGGAACAGCATTCCTAGGCGTGTGACTGTATCCAGTTTCTACATGGACGAAACAGAAGTCCGTAATGTGGATTGGAGGGAGTATCTATACTGGTTGGGCCGTGTCTATGGAGCAGATTATCCTGAGGTGACTAAAAAAGCCCTCCCGGACACTTTGGTATGGAGGTCCAAGCTTGCCTATAACGAACCCTTCGTAGAATATTATCTGCGTCACCCCTCCTATAAAGACTATCCTGTAGTTGGCGTCAATTGGTTGCAAGCCATGGATTACTGTGCTTGGAGAACGGACCGAGTCAATGAGCAGATACTCATAAGAGAAGGATTGTTCGACCATTTCCCACAGCAGGCCAATGAAGACCATTTCACCACAGATGCGTACCTCGCTGGTCAGTATGAGAGTGGAAAGCGTGCTGAAGGCATAGAAGACCTGAATCCTGATAGAGAATTCAGAAATGTCCGAATGGATGATGGTATCTTACTTCCTAGGTATCGCCTCCCGACAGAAGCCGAATGGGAATTTGCAGCCTATGGCCTTGTAGGAAACTCATTTCAGGAACTCATCACCAATCGTAAGGTATACCCTTGGAACGGTAACTATGTCCGTAATGATGATCCAAAGGACAACCTTTACGGAACCTTCAATGGCAACTTCGTCAGAGGGCGAGGTGATTACATGGGTGTTGCCGGCAATCTGAACGACAATGCGGACATCACAGCACCTGTATACGCCTATCCTCCCAATGATTATGGCCTATACAACATGGCTGGCAATGTCAGTGAGTGGGTCTTAGATGTTTATCGTCCATTGACCTTCGAAGATGAGAGTGAGTTCAGACCCTATCGTGGAAACGTCTATCAGACCAAGGTGAGGGATAGTGAAGGCAAGCTCGAGAACAAATATGACTTTGTGTCCTATGATATCGATGGCGTGCTCTACTTCATGGAGCAATTCGGAAAGCAGACCGAGGGCAAGCTAAGACCTGAAGAAGCCGATTTCATGGCCTCTGTGAACACGGTACTTCAAGATGCGAAGCAATTGGATGTCGATCGGAAGTATGACGCCAAGGACGAAAAAGTTCAAGAAGCGGTTGCTCTGATAAGGGCTAATGAGGATATCTCCATTGGTGCCCAGCTGATCAAAGGTTTTTCTGATTACATCGAGAGCACTCCAGGTGAGATCAGAATGCGTGATGTGACGGTTGAAGAGAACATCGACCGAAGAAATTACCGCGAATCGGATTACATCGACTACGTAGATGGTGATAAGGCCTCAAGTGTCTTTTATGACCAAGAAGGAGAAGAAGGTAACTTGATGTACGATTGGGGAGCAACTACTCTGATCAATGATAGGGCCAGAGTTTATAAAGGAGGTTCATGGGCAGACCGAATCTATTATACTATTCCAGCGACCAGAAGGTACTTGGACGAGCGACAGGCTAGCGCCATGATCGGATTCAGATGTGCAATGGACCGTGTGGGAAGTCCCAGAGGCTTCGGTTATTGACCTGAGACCATCGAAAAAAATATTGAAAGACCCGCTGAATCGCATCAGCGGGTCTTTTCTTTGGTAGCTATGGAGATAAAGGCTTTGCACCAACTCTTTCTCAAGAGTTCAGGAATATCAACTGACACCAGGAAAATCTATCCTGACTGTATGTTCGTAGCCTTGAAAGGGGAGAATTTCAATGGCAACTCCTTCTCCTTGAATGCCCTGGAACAAGGAGCCAAATTTGCCGTTATAGATGAGGATGTTCCTTCAGATGATATCAGACTGATAAGGGTTCCTGATGCCCTTCGTGCCTTGCAGGATCTGTCAACTTTCCATAGGCACAAGTTCTCCATCCCATTTATCGCCATTACCGGTAGCAATGGGAAGACTACGACCAAAGAGTTGATGCGTGATGTACTCTTGAAATCCTTCAAAGTAAGCGCGACCCTAGGGAACCTCAACAATCATATAGGTGTTCCATTGACCTTATTGGCCATCCCAAAGGATTGTGAGATAGCCATCATAGAGATGGGAGCCAACCATGTAGGGGAGATTGCTGCGCTGTCCCAGATCGCTGACCCTGACATTGGGATGATCACCAATATTGGGACTGCACATATCGGTGAGTTCGGTGGTCAAGTGAATATCCGAAAGGGCAAGACCGAATTATTCAGATTTCTCCAAAAGAAGAAGGGACTTGTTTTCGTTCCAAGTGACTCGGAGTGGCTCCTCGAAGACAGCAATGGTCTGGAGCGAAGAACCTATGGCCGTTCTGAACAGGCTGACATACAGGTGAGATTACGAGCGACTGATCCTACTCTGAGCTTCGAGTGGAGGGGCCATGAGGTCATCACCCACCTCACTGGGGCCTACAACCTTCAGAATATTGCCGCGGCCATCTCTATAGGACTGCATTTCGGAGTGAGCGAGGCCGACATCTGCGAGGCCCTCTCCTCATACGTTCCTGAGAATAATCGATCCCAACTTGTCCAAAGAGGAGACCACCGCATCATTATGGATGCCTATAATGCCAATCCTAGCAGCATGAAAGCCGCTTTGGACAATTTCAAAAGCATGCATGCTGAGAAACATTTCTTCATTCTCGGTGGGATGAAAGAATTAGGGGAAGATGCTCTCTTCTTCCATGAAGAAATCATGGACCTTGCTCTAACAACGAGTCCATATGGCGTGTTCATCGGGCAGGAATTCATGGATGCTAGGGGCGACCGCAAGGCCGCTGTCTTTCCTGATGCGGAAACCGCACGACCGTACCTTGAACAACAGGATTTTTCTGGAAGCCTGATTCTGATGAAAGGTTCTAGAGGTATCCGCTTGGAACAACTGCTAGACCTTCTTTGATCAGTCCTGCAGGATGGTGCGTGAAATGACCACTCTCTGAATTTCAGAGGTTCCTTCGTAGATCTGGGTGATCTTCGCATCCCTCATCAGGCGCTCCACGTGGTACTCTTTGACAAACCCATAACCACCGTGGATCTGAACAGCTTCTACCGTAGTCTTCATGGCCACCTCAGAGCTGAATACCTTGGCCATGCTACTTATGAGGTCATAGTTCTTCCCTTGATCCTTTAAGACGGCAGCTTTCATACATAATAATCGAGCAGCCTCGATCTCCGTAGCCATATCAGCCAGCTTGAAGGCCACGGCCTGATGCCTGGAGATCTCTTTTCCAAAAGCTTTTCGCTCCTTTGAATAGGCCAATGCCAGCTCATAAGCTCCTGATGCAATACCTAAGGCCTGAGCTGCAATCCCGATACGGCCACCAGAGAGGGTTTTCATCGCGAACTTGAATCCGAATCCATCCTCACCGATTCTATTCTCTTTGGGCACTTTCACATCGTTGAACATGAGCGTATGGGTGTCCGATCCACGGATGCCCAGTTTGTTCTCTTTTGCACCAACTATGAAGCCTTCCATGTCACGCTCCACAATAAAGACATTGATTCCCTTATGTCCTTTATCGCGGTCGGTCTGAGCGATGACCAAATAGGTCGAAGCCACGCCTCCATTGGTGATCCAGTTCTTGGTGCCATTGAGGATATAATGATCTCCTTTATCTATCGCTGTGGTCTGTTGTGAAGTCGCGTCCGATCCGGCTTCGGGTTCACTCAAGCAGAAAGCGCCTATCTTTTCACCTTTAGCCAAAGGGACAAGGTATTTCAACTTCTGTTCTTCTGTTCCGAAGGACTCAAGACCCCAGCAGACTAAAGAGTTATTGACCGAAACGAGAACTGAGACTGAAGCATCCACTTTGGAGAGTTCCTCTATGGCCAATACATAGGAGACTGTATCCATTCCCCCACCTCCATACTTGGGGTCGACCATCATCCCCAAGAATCCAAGCTCGGCCAATTGCCTCACTTCCTCCTTGGCAAAACGCTGGTGTTCATCCCGCTCTATCACTCCTGGTTTAAGAACAGTTTGAGCAAACTCTCTTGCGGCATCCCTAACTGCCAGTTGTTCCTCGGTCAAATCAAAATTCATATTCTATGGATTTGGGGCTAGGCACCCCGGGTTCGTTTCCTGAGCTGCCAAAAATACACGATTTCAGAGTGCCTATTGACCCATCAACATGGAGACATGGGTAAAAGCTTCAATGCGTCCCCTTGGCCAGCATCGATGTGTTAATTTCATGCCACACAATGTCCACCTATCACGTCATAGGCTTGATGTCTGGCACCTCTTTGGATGGAGTCGACCTGGCCTTTTGTAATTTCTCCAAGAGCAAGGATGGCTGGAGCTATGAGCTTCTGAATGCCAAGACCTATCCCTATCCACAGAAGTGGTTCGATATCTTGGATAATCTGAGTGACCTCAGCGAATCGGTATTGAAGGACGTCCATAAGGAACTAGGGGTGTACTTTGCACAGTTGATCGAGAATTTCATCAACGACCATCATCTAGATCCTGATTTCGTCAGTTCCCATGGACATACTGCCCGTCATCGCCCTGAGGAAGGTATCACATTGCAGTTAGGGAGCGGAGAGATCATGAGTTCAAGGCTTCGTTTACCAGTCATCAATGATTTCAGGAAGAAGGATATCCAACTCGGTGGTCAAGGAGCGCCTTTGGTCCCTATCGGTGACCGTCTACTTTTTCCAGAGTATGACTTCTGTCTGAATCTAGGGGGCTTCAGCAACGTTTCCTATGAGAAGGACGGTGAGCGACTGGCGTTCGACATTTGCCCTGTGAATATGGCCTTGAACGAGGTGGCGCAGATAACAGGTGCCCCCTACGACAACGAAGGTAAAATGGCCAGAGTGGGAGACGTCCATGAACGGCTTCTCCAAGAATTAGAAGAATTGGAGTATTACACGGTCATTGGACCGAAATCCCTAGGGCGAGAATGGTACAAAAAGCAGTTCCAACCAAAAATCAAGAACAGGAAGATTCCACCTGTGGATCTATTGGCCACATTGACCGAGCATATAGCATGTCGCATTTCTGAGACTTTGAACCAGCTCGAGGGACGTACGGTGCTCATCACTGGTGGAGGAGCGTTCAACAAATTCCTGATTGAACGTCTGAACGCAAGAACTAACAAAGACCTCCACATTCCTGATGACAAACTCATCGGATTCAAAGAGGCACTCATATTTGCCTTTCTCGGTGTGTTGCGAATGCGACATGAATTCAACGTCCTAGCCTCAGTGACGGGTGCTACACAGGACCACTGCAGTGGGGTCATCCATAAACCATGATTCGAAGCAGTAGGCTACATTGAATGATTAATTTTAGCCACATCCTTAGCGTAGCGTGTTTATGAAAAACCTTTTGAAACAATTCGAAGAGAAAGAACCTGAGATCGTCTTCGAATGGAATGACCCCGAGACGGAGGCTCGTGGATGGGTCGTCATCAACTCGCTGAGGGGTGGAGCTGCCGGAGGAGGCACACGCATGCGCGTTGGGCTGGATAAAAGAGAGGTGGAGTCCTTGGCCAAGACCATGGAAGTAAAGTTCACCGTTTCAGGACCTGCGATCGGAGGAGCCAAATCGGGTATCGATTTCGACCCATCCGACCCAAGGAAAAGAGGCGTCCTCGAACGATGGTACTCTGCAGTAGCTCCATTGCTCAGAAGCTACTATGGCACGGGTGGTGACATGAATGTGGATGAAGTCCACGAAGTCATTCCCATCACTGAAGAATGTGGGGTATGGCATCCTCAAGAAGGAGTTTTCAATGGCCATTTCAAACCCACCGAGGCACAAAAGATAAGGCGCATAGGGGCTTTGAGACTTGGGGTGAAGAAAGTGGTGGAGAATCCAGATTTCACTCCAGATACCAAACGAAAATATGTCGTTGCCGATCTCGTCACAGGATATGGAGTGGCAGAATCCGTCAAGCACTTCTATGACATCTACGGAGGTGAGATGAAAGGTAAGCGTGTAGTGGTACAAGGCTGGGGCAATGTGGGCTCGGCTGCAGCATATTATCTGGCCAAAGGAGGTGCGAAGATCGTTGGTATCATAGACCGAGTGGGAGGATTGATCGTCCCTGAGGGGCTCTCACTAGCTGAAGTCACCAAGCTCTTCCTCTCAAAAGACGGGAACAAATTATCCAGTGATCAGATGTTGGATTTCAAGATGGTCAACGAGCGCATATGGGATATGGAGGCCGAAGTCTTCCTTCCGTGTGCTGGATCACGTCTGGTCACAAAAGATCAGGTTCAACGCATGATCGATTCCAAGTTGGAAGTCGTCTCATGTGGGGCAAATGTTCCTTTTGCCGATACCGAGATCTTCTATGGTCCTATTGCATCTCATGTGGATAAGAGTGTGGCCCTTATCCCGGATTTCATCTCTAACTGCGGGATGGCAAGGGTCTTCGCCTTCCTCATGGGAGAGGCCATCATAGAGGATGAGGTCATCTTCAATGATACCTCTGCTACCATTCGTCAAGCTTTGGCCCATTGCCATGCCCTCAATCCTTCTAAAACCCTCCTTACAGAGACCGCCTTCTCCATAGCACTTCAAAAACTCATTTAACACCAATGACTGCTCTCATCCTCCTTGTTTTCTTCTTAGGCTACCTAGGCATCACCTTGGAACATAGCCTCAAGCTTGACAAACTCATTCCCGCCTTGGTCATGATGGCCGTCTGTTGGGCTTTGGTCGCAGTAGGAATAGACCATTTCGAAAATTGGTTCGATTCCAGCCAACATGCCCTAGTCGAAGGCTTCAAAGCATTCACCACTGGAGAGAAAACCCACCTTATGGAGGAGACCTTACTGCATCATCTCGGGAAGACCGCTGAGATCCTGGTCTTTCTGATGGGAGCGATGACCATTGTGGAGATCATTGATTACTTCGATGGATTCCAAACCATTAAGTCCTTCATAAAGACCAAGAGCAAGAAGAAAATCCTTTGGATATTCTCATTTCTGGCTTTTTTCCTCTCTGCAATCATCGACAACCTCACAGCTACGATCGTCCTTATCTCCATCCTGCAAAAGATCATCCATGAACGAGAGACTAGGCTTTGGTATGCTGGACTCATTGTGATAGCAGCTAATGCCGGTGGAGCTTGGTCACCCATCGGTGATGTGACCACAACCATGCTCTGGATAGGGAACAAAGTCTCTACAGCTATGCTCATTGAGATGTTGTTCATACCAGCTCTGGTCTGCATGGCTGTCCCTGCCTTCATTTCCTCTTTTCTTCCTGCGTTCAAGGGTGATCTCCCTGACTATGAGGATGACGTTGAGGAATTAAGTCCCTACAGCAGTACCATGCTCTACCTTGGATTGGGAGCCATCATCTTCGTCCCCATTTTCAAAGTGGCCACTCATCTCCCCCCCTACATGGGAATGATGCTTTCCTTGGGCATTGTCGGCATTTTTGCCGAGATCTATAGCCGCATGGAATTCTCGCTGACCAATGTGACTGACAAGAGCCATGCTCCAGGATCAAACAATAGTCCTGTGCACTCCTCCCTCTCTCGTATAGAGCTGCGCAGTATCCTTTTCTTCCTTGGAATATTGATGGCGGTCGCGGCCTTGGAATCCATAGGTGAACTTTTCCATTTCGCCTCATGGCTGAAGACCAACACTCCAATGTTAGGGACCGAATTCCATACCGAAATCTCTGATCTGGTCATCTTGATGCTAGGTTTTGCCTCAGCAGTGATTGACAATGTCCCTCTTGTCGCAGCGAGTTTGGGGATGTTCTCTGAGGGTCTGGATCATGAACTGTGGCACTTCGTTGCCTACTCAGCGGGCACGGGCGGAAGTATGCTCATCATTGGCTCCGCAGCAGGGGTGGTCGCTATGGGGATGGAGAAGATCGATTTCTTCTGGTACCTAAAGAATGTGTCTTGGCTTGCCTTACTTGGTTTTCTCTCAGGAGCGGGTTGCTTCATCTTCATCCGTATCTTCTTGACCTAGGGTGTCCATTATGGGCATCTAGCTGTTGATAATAGCCTCCTTGAGAGGCCTATCAGCATATCCCGCCCCTTACCTTCGATGGTATGAAATATGCTACACAGGAGTAGCGTTCAATCACATACCCAAGAACATACTATGGACCTCTTATTCTTATTGCAACTCACCGTTGGTGCGGACACTACAGCTGCGGCCGCTCAGGCGCTCAACGACATGGCCACTGAGGAGACTATTTCGATTTGGCAAATGATCAAAGACGGAGGATGGTACATCATGGGTCCATTGGGAATCATGTCCATCATAGCCATCTACATCTTCATTGAACGCATGCTGGCTATTGGTAGAGCTGGAAAGGTGGAGAAAGATTTCATGAACCGCATCAAGGATTACATTCTGGATGAGAAAATGGACTCCGCCATCGACTTATGCAGGCAAGCGGGGACTCCGGTGAGCCGAATGGTGGGCAAGGGCATCTCCAAGATCGGCCGCCCGATGAAGGACATCAGCGACAGCATTGAGAATGTAGGTAAATTGGAGATCAGCAAGATGGAAAAAGGCCTTTCTACCTTGGCCACTGTGGCTGGGGCAGCTCCTATGATCGGATTCTTAGGTACGGTTATCGGGATGATCCAAACCTTCCACCAGATGAAGATCAGTGCGAATGGGGTGGAGATAGCACAGCTCTCTGGAGGCATCATGCAGGCGATGGTCACCACAGTAGGTGGACTGATTATAGGTATCATAGCCTATATCTGTTACAATGTCCTAGTGACTCGGATGAACAAGGTCATCCACGGACTGGAGGCTTCGTCCATTGAATTCTTGGATGTACTTGATAGTCCCTCTAAATAAACCGACCATGGACTTACGCTCAAGAAATAAAGTAGACCCTTCCTTCAATATGTCTTCCATGACGGACTTGGTCTTCCTGTTACTCATCTTTTTCATCATCCTGAGCACTATGGTAAGTCCTTATGCCCTGCCCGTGGACCTGCCGAACAGCAGCAATAAGAGCAGTGATAAGCAGACGGTGTCCTTGCGCATCGATGCAGATAATAATTACTCCGTTGGCACACGCATCATCAATCCCGTGAACTTGGAATATGAACTTCAGCAGGCTCTGAGTGTACAGACTGAAAAGAGCCTCGTCCTCCACGTGGACAAAGCCGTTCCGACTGGGCAGACCGTTGAAGTATTGGATATTGCCAAGAGGAATAGATGGAAGATCGTGCTCGCCACTAAACCGAAGTAGGTGATGGAACTACTGAAAGATAAGGATAGACGCGCTGGACTGATAGGGACCCTCCTGTTCCATATCGCCTTGCTCCTTATCTTCATGATGGTGGGCCTGAGCCAACCCAATCCCCTTCCAGAAGATGAAGGCGCGATGATCGAGCTTGGCTGGACGGACACAGGCTCTGGTGACGTAGAAAGTCAGGTCATCAGTCCCAATGAAGTGGTGCAAGAAACCGCCCAAGAACAAGTCACTCCCACAGAGACAGAAAGTGTGGAAGAAGATGTAGTGACCCAAGAAGAGAGTCCTGTGACCACGCCTAAAGTGGAACCTGAGAAACCCAAAGAGACCAAACCCAAGGAAGAACCGAAGCCTAAGCCAAGCCAAGCGCTTCAAGATGCCATGACCAATGTCTTCAATTCATCAAGTAGCGGTGGTTCAGAGGGCGAGAATGAGTCAGGCTCAGGAAACACGGGAAGGCCGGATGGATCCATAGAAGGGCGAGGGGTCATGGGCGGAAGTGGGAACAACTGGGAGCTTGCAGGACGAGGATTCCTTGGTGGGGCCACTGTGACTGAAAAGCCAAGGGAAGAGGGGAAAGTGGTCCTCAACATCTGGGTAGATAAGAGCGGAAAAGTCACCCGCACCTCTCCAAACCTCAGCGAGTCAAATACCACCAGTCAATACCTCTTCAATCTGGCCAAATCAGCCGCAATGAATGCGAAATTCAACGCTGACCCTTCAGCAGCCGTAGAACAGAAAGGAAAATTGACCTTCTTCTTCCTCCTTCAGTGATCAGTGCTTGATGAGCACCTTCTGAGACGTCCTTGATGTCATGGTCTCCAAAGTCAAGGTATAAACTCCTTCGGCTAAACCAGCCGTTGCTATTCCTTGATTTAAGAGCACTGGGCCCTGAGACACTTGCCTACCAGCCATGTCTGTCAGAATGAATGATGCTAAAGGCGATGCATCCTTCCGTTGAACCATCAATGCCTCATCAGCTGGATTCGGAAATACATTGAAGGCATCTGCATCCTGTTCACTTAGACTTGTGAAAGTCGCATTGGCAAACTGGATATTATCCACTTCCATCTCTATCAGTGAATAGCTGACGCTCGGGTGAGCGATGACTTCGTTATCGTCCACATCAATAGTCAACATGCCCGTCTGGAAATCATTGAAGGTGAGCATTGTGAATCGTCCGGTTTCCTGATGATAGACCGCAGCATTAGGAGTGAATGCTTCCACCTCATCGCTGATATCCAGTAAATCGGCGATAGAACCAGTAATCGGGTCCAAGGTGGCAAAGGCGAAGTTCTCACCCTGACGGTGAAGGGCATAGAAGATGCCATCTGCAATGTCGAACTCCAACTCATTCACGTACTCATCAGGGCCAAGATCCAGCGGCAGATTCACAAAAACAAATCCTGTTGCAGCTTCAATTCCGAAAAAAGCCATCTGAAAATCAGGACGAGGGCCTATGAGATAGTACGCTCCGGAAATGGGGTCATATGTACTTGCACCTAAGACCATAGCTTCGACCTCTGGCAATGGAATGGAAAAGCCTATCTCTCCAGTGGAATAGTCCACTTCAACGAACGTGGAACCAAAGATGTACTCATAGAACATCCCTCCAGGAGCGAGCACACTATCGATGACCTCATAACCTAGTCCATAGGTCAATCCCGTGGACATGTCATATTGGGCGCCATTGATGAAGGGTAGGTTTGTAATCCGCTGAGGTCGTGATTCCTGTGTTCACATCTTGCATATAGGTCTTACCTATAAATTGATCATCCAGACCTGAGAACATATACATCCCATTCAATTGGTCCATGTTCGAAGAGCCAAGGACGATAGCTTCAACCTCATTCAGCTCGACCAAGTCAAGGACTGTCCCCGTCAGTGGGTCGATGGTGGCGAAATTCGAGAACCCTTCAGGTCCGCCATTGTTTACAAGAGCGTAGACCAGGGATTGAGCGTTCACTGCACTTAAAGTAGCAAAGGCCATGAATAAGGTAAGAAGTGTTTTCATGGTAGTGGAATTTTGGATTGGTCTTATTTCAAAGATAGCGGACTCATTCTAAAGACGATAATCTAGACACAAACGCTTATGATAAGGTCCTTCTGCTGCTACCTTTGCTCTTTCCATGACTGAATCTGACATGCCCTACGAGGCTACCCTCTCCTACCTCTTCGACCAACTCCCTATGTTCCAAAGGGTGGGCGCAGCTGCGTATAGAGCTGACCTGAACAATACCGTCCGATTGGCTGCCTTGGCCGGTAATCCAGAGGAGGGATTGACCTGCATTCATATCGCGGGGACCAATGGAAAGGGCAGCACGGCCCATGGTCTGGCCTCGGTCTTCCAAAGCTGTGGATATAAGACCGGCTTGATGACTTCTCCACATTATAAGGACTACAGGGAGCGCATCAAAGTGAACGGAGAACCCATCGATAAGGACTTTGTGATGGACTGGGTGGATCGGTATAAGCGCAGAGCTGAGGCTATCCAGCCTTCCTTCTTCGAGCTGACGGTCATCATGGGCTTCAGCTATTTCAAGGCGCAGAAGGTGGACATCGCCATCATAGAGACTGGAATGGGAGGCCGATTGGACTCTACGAATATCGTGGAGCCGGAGTTGAGCATCATCACGCCCATTGGATTCGATCATCAACAGTTCTTGGGAGATACCTTGGAGAAGATCGCCATGGAGAAGGCGGGAATCATCAAGCGAGGCATTCCTGTGCTCATCGCTGAGGGCAATAAGGACCTCCTACCGGTCTTTCAATCTGTAGCGGAGAGCCGACATGCCGAGTTCCATATCGTCCAAGCGCATGAACAAGTGATCCACACAGACCTGAAAGGCAGCTACCAGCAGCGGAATATGGCTACGGTGTTGAAGGCAGTGGAGATCATGCGAAGTAAAGGATGGACACTTCCTGAGGACAAAGTCACTCATGGAATGACCTATATCATCTCGCAAACCGGTTTCATGGGCCGCTGGCAGATTCTCCAGAAAGCAGGCCCACGCATCATTGCCGATGCTGCGCATAACGTCCAGGGCATTCAGACTTTGTTGGAGAACCTTAAGGAAGAGCGCTTCGCCAAGCTTCATCTGGTCATGGGTATGGTCAGCGATAAGGATGTGAAAAGCATATTGACCTTATTACCCGCGGATGCGCAGTATTACTTCTCTCAGGCCAAGATCCTACGGGCCATGCCATCAGAGGAATTGACCGCCAAAGCGAGGGAAGTGGGCTTGAAAGGAAGTGCTTTCAAAAGCCTTGAAGATGCTTTAAATGCCGCTAAAAAATCAGCAGATGCTGATGATCTCATCTTGATCACGGGGAGCATATTCACCGTGGCGGAGGTGATTTGAAACAATTGTGCTCTACCCGGGAATCACCGTCCCTTCAACTTCAGTTAAAGCCCTGAAATGGCCCTGTATCTTCTTGGTGAGCGGGCCGGCAGATTTCCCTATCTCTCTCCCGTCCACCATAAGAACGGGCGTTAATTCACCCATGGAGCCTGTGACGAAAATCTCATCTGCACTGTAGACCTCCGAGATGCTGATATTCCGCTCTAGGCAGTCAATTCCATGGTCCTTGCAGAGCGTGATGACCTTCCTGCGCGTAATACCTGGTAAGCAAGAATCGGCATGGGGCGTAAGCAATTCTCCGCGATGCACGATGAAGATGTTGGTTCCGTTGCACTCTGACGCGAAGCCATTCATGTCCAACATAAGCGCAGCGTCAACACCTGCGACATTGGCCTCGATCTTAGCCAGGATGTTATTGATCAGGTTGTTATGATGGATCTTGGAATCAATGCAAGATGCATTGTTCCTGCGTATCGCGGACGTGATGAGGCGAATCCCCTCCGTATTATACACGGGCTTTTTCCACTCGGCCAGTACGATGAGTGTGGATCCGTATTGATTGAAATGAGGGCTCATGCCTGAGCTGGTCTTGCGGCCGCGTGTGAGCGTGAGGCGGATATGGGCTTCATCATTCATTCCGTTGGCCTTCAGAGTCTCGAAGATGGCTTGTTCGATGTATTCCTTGCTGGGTATATCCAGGAAGGCCATGGCTTTGGCCGAATTGTGCATGCGCTCTATGTGCTCATCCAAGGCGAAGACACGCCCATTGTACACGCGTATGCCTTCCCATACGGCATCCCCTCCTTGCACGGAGCTGTCAAATACGGAGACCTTGGCCTCGTCACGGGGGTAGAGCACACCGTCTATCCATATCTTTATATCTCGGTTCCGCTCATCTGGGAGCATTACTTCTTGATGCTTTTTCATGGTCGTATCTCGTGTTTCTTCATTGCGTGATAGTACCCATCACATGCCTGCGCCAGGTCTTCCAATTCCATGGGAATGTCAACTTCCTCTTCTTGTTTTGGTTTTCCGAAACCTGTGGAAGCATGCACATTGGCATACCAATGTGGCGCCCATTTCCCATCTTGAGGAATAGGTCCGGACGGCCATTCCAACATGCCTTCTTTGAAGGGAATCTCCAAGCGTTTACAGAGTTCTGTCAAAACCTCTCGAGGATGTTCCAAAAGTGTTCGGCTATCTATCACAGGTGGCTTTGTGCCATGTTCAGCCAATGAGGTAAAAAGCTCATATTGAACATCGAGACCCAAATCTTCCATCTTCACTTCCTCTCTCTTTTGGAGATAGGAGGCAATCATTTCCCGAGGCTCTCGGATCAAGAAGAAATTCTGAAAATGCTTCACAAAATCGAGGTCCAAGTCCAGCATGTGATGTGGCATGTTCTTTAGGAAGAGGTAAGGCTTGTAGGTCTGGCACCTGGTCAATTCCTGAATGACCTTCTCCGCGCTCTGTTCCTGATGTCCCAGCACTTCTCCACGCAAGGGATGATCTATTCCTGTCTGCTTCAAGAAATACGCATAAAA
>JAQCAN010000272.1 GCA_027621335.1 Bacteroidota bacterium | reverse complement strand
AGGGCAGGCCAGAAAGATGGGGGTATCTGTAGGACCGGGAAGAGGCTCTGCAGCGGGATCGGCAGTGGCCTATTGTACAGGTATCACGAATGTGGATCCTATCAAGTACGACTTGCTTTTTGAGCGTTTCTTGAATCCTGATCGTATCTCACTTCCTGATATCGATATCGACTTCGATGACCGTGGCCGCGACCGCATCATCGAATGGGTGGTGAATAAATATGGGAAACAGCAAGTCGCCCAGATCATCACCTACGGCACCATGGCCGCCAAATCCTCCGTGCGAGATGCCGCCCGTGTCATGGGACTTCCCCTTGCTGATGCTGATAAACTCGCCAAGCTCATCCCTGATCTCTCTTTGAAGAAGATCTTCGAGATGGATGAGAAAGAACTCAAGCAGAAACTGGGCGATCAATTCCAGAATGCGGAATCTTTGCGCAAGACCTTGGACGAGAACAGCGAGTCATCCAGAACGCTGGATCAGGCGATACGCATAGAAGGCACCATGCGAAACACAGGGGTGCACGCTTGCGGTGTGATCATCACGCCTACCGATATCAGCGACCTAGTCCCTGTGACCACAGCCAAGGATTCCGATCTTCTGCTGACCCAGTTCGACAACTCTGTGGTAGAAAGTGCCGGATTGCTCAAGATGGATTTCTTGGGACTGAAGACCTTGACCATTATAAATGACGCGATAGACCTCATAGAGGATCGTCATAAGCTCCGAATAGACCCAGATGAGATTCCGCTCGATGATGCAAATACCTATCAGCTTTTCCAGCAGGGACGTACGGTAGGGATATTCCAATACGAATCGCCCGGGATGCAGAAGCACTTGCGCGATCTGAAGCCTGATTGCTTCGGTGACCTCATCGCCATGAACGCCTTGTACCGTCCTGGGCCATTGGCCTATATCCCAGATTTCATCAAGCGTAAGAATGGACAACAGAAAGTGGTCTACGACCTTCCTGCGATGGAGGAATACTTGAGTGATACCTACGGAATCACCGTCTATCAAGAGCAGGTGATGTTGCTCTCCCAAAAGCTGGCGAATTTCACCAAAGGTGAGGCGGATACCCTGCGCAAGGGAATGGGCAAAAAACAAAAAGCGGTCATCGATAAGATGTGGCCCAAGTTTGTGGAAGGTTGCACCGAAAACGGTCACCCTGAAGAAGTGGTGGCGAAGATATGGAAGGACTGGGAAGCATTTGCCTCCTATGCTTTCAACAAATCGCATAGCACCTGCTATGCATTGATCGCCTATCATACGGCCTATCTGAAAGCGAACTATCCGGAGGAGTTCATGGCTTCCGTATTGAGCAATAACCTGGACAACATCAAGCAGGTCACTTTCTTCATGGAGGAATGTAAATCCATGGGCGTCAAAGTCCTAGGGCCTGACGTGAATGAGAGCTCCTACCGATTCAGAGTCAATGAAAAGGGACAGGTGAGATTCGGGATGGGCGCGATCAAGGGGGTGGGCGAAGGAGCCGTGCAGTATCTGGTACAGGAACGATTGGCCAATGGCCCATTCACAGATCCATTCGACCTCGTGAAGCGCATCGACTTGAAGAGTGCGAATAAGCGCTGTCTGGAGCACATGATCCTTGGAGGCGCATTGGATAGTTTCGGGCTGAAAAGAAGTCAATATCTGGCCGTTCTCGGAGAAGGACAGACGTTCTTGGATGAGTTGACCCGCTTCGGGCAGGCCTTCCAGCAAGGTAATGCCGGTGCTCCTACCCTGTTTGCTGAAACCGAAGAGATCGAATTGAAACAACCGGAGCCTCCGGCTATAGTCCCTTGGAATACGATGGAAGTATTGAGGAAGGAAAAAGAGGTCATCGGCATCTATCTATCGGGGCATCCCTTGGATGATTATCTCATCGAACTGCGTTATTTCTCAAAGGGCAATCTGAATCTTCTCAATGAGATGGAGAAAGTACTGAATCGGGAAATGGCCTTGGGCGGAATCTGTACTCATGTCGATCATCGCATCAGTGCGGCCGGTAAACCATGGGGATCATTCACCATAGAGGATTACCTGGGCTCATATGAATTCAGGATGTTCGGTGAGAATTACTTGAAATACAAACATTTGATGGACGTTGACTTTTTCCTTTTCGTCAGAGGGGCAGCGAGAGAGAAGGTCTGGCGTAACAAAGAGGGCCAAGAGACGAAGCGCATTGAATTCGAGATACAGGATATTGAACTTCTCAGTGAAGTCAGAGAGAAAATGGCCAAGAAGATCACTATAGACCTTGAGTTGGAGGATCTGGACGATACACTGCTGGATGAGCTGAATAAGCTCATTTCAAAGAATAAGAAGAACGGGGGCTGCTCCATCCGATTCGAGGTGAGCGATAAGAGCAATGACACCAAAGTGGAACTGCCTTCTCGCAGCATCAAGGTGGAGCCGAGCAATGAGCTTTTGGACAGCTTGACCCGTATGCATCAACTCAGCTATAAGTTGAACTGATGGAAGCGATGATTCAAGCCAAAGGATTGACCAAGGCCTACGGAAGCCTTCAGGTACTCAAAGGGGTGGACATCAGGGTCCAGTCCAAAGAGATCATCAGTATCGTAGGGGCTTCAGGAGCAGGAAAGACCACCTTGCTCCAGCTGCTAGGAACCTTGGATAAGGCTGATTCAGGAGAGATCGTCATCGCTGGTCAGGATGTGAACCGATTGAATGAGAAGAATCTCGCCCTTTTCAGAAACAAACACATCGGATTCATTTTCCAGTTCCATCACTTGCTCCCTGAATTCACTGCTTTGGAAAATGTATGTATTCCAGCCTTTATAGCCAATCAGGAGAAGAAAGCTGCCGAGGAACGTGCCCTATCATTGTTAGATAGCT
>JAQCAN010000271.1 GCA_027621335.1 Bacteroidota bacterium | reverse complement strand
GAAGGCCAGCGGACACGTGGATGCGTTCAACGATCCGCTCATAGACAATAAGGACAGTAAGAAGCGCTACCGTGCCGATGTGCTAGTGGAGGAGCACATGGCCAAGTACGAGCAGAAGATCCAGAAGGATGTGGAGAAGGCCAAAGCCAAATTCGGAGAGGCTTTCGATGAAATGCAGTTCCGCGCCACTAATCCAAATGTGCTGCGCAGCCAGGCCAAGATTGATGAGATAGAGTCCCAATTCAAGACGGCCATGAATGCGGCTGACCTGAGTGGGGTGAAGCAGCTCATCGAGGACCTGGGCATCGTCTGCCCCATCTCAGGAACCAAGAACTGGACGGATGTGCGTCAATTCAACCTGATGTTCTCCACCGAGCTTGGATCGGTAGCTGGTGATGCGAACACCATCTACCTGCGTCCTGAAACGGCTCAAGGCATCTTCGTGAATTACCTGAACGTTCAGAAGACCGGACGAATGAAACTTCCCTTCGGGATCGCGCAGATCGGTAAAGCCTTCCGCAATGAGATCGTGGCGCGGCAGTTCATCTTCCGTATGCGTGAGTTCGAGCAGATGGAGATGCAATTCTTCGTGAAGCCGGGAACGGAGTTGGAATGGTATGAGCAATGGAAGGCCGAGCGCATGCATTGGCATAAGTCCTTGGGACTTGGTGACGGCAACTACCGCTTCCATGACCATGTGAAGCTGGCCCACTATGCCAATGCCGCCTGTGACATAGAATTCGATTTCCCGATGGGATTCAAGGAGTTGGAAGGCATCCACTCCCGCACGGATTTCGACCTGAAGGCGCACGAAGAACATTCTGGAAAGAAGCTCCAATATTTCGACCCAGAGACGAATAGCAGCTATGTGCCATATGTGGTGGAGACCTCCATCGGGCTGGACCGTATGTTCCTGGCTGTGATGAGCAGTGCGTATACGGAGGAGACCTTGGAGGACGGCAGCGAGCGTGTGGTCTTAAAGATTCCTGCACCCCTAGCACCCGTGAAAGCAGCCATTCTTCCCTTGGTGAAGAAGGACGGCCTACCTGAAGTTGCAATGGACGTTCTGAGAACACTACAGTACGACCTGAATTGCCAATACGATGAGAAGGACACGGTGGGAAAGCGCTACCGAAGGCATGACGCGATAGGTACACCCTATTGCATCACCATAGATTATGATTCACTGGAGGATAAGGCGGTGACCATCCGTGACCGCGATACACTCGTCCAGGAACGTGTGCCCATCGATAAGGTCTTTGACTATATCAAAGGGAAGGTGAGTATGGGAACGCTGTTGAGAAAATTAGGTTAACCTTCACTAAGGTCAGCTCAGCGTCTCACCGCTCCACTTGGAATCTTTTTTCGACCAATGAACCATCCCTCATTCTCAGTTGAAGGGTGTAGTTCGCGACTGGCAACTGGCTCACATCGATCTCCGATTTGAATGTTCCCTGGTCCACCAGTCGACCTGAAGAGTCGATGATCGAATAGTCCAAAGGCTGGGTGTTAGTCGCTATTCTCAGGATTTCAGATGTAGGGTTTGGGAATATTCCTATAGTTATGTCCAACGGTTCAGTCAATGAACTGGGTTCACCGAAGGACATCTCATCCACAGAAATCCACCCTGAACCAGGCGCAAAGTCTCCGATGAAAATGTACGCCCTGATGACCATGTGGGTCATGACGGGTTCTATCTGTTCCAATGGCAGATGTATGTATGTCCACGCGGAACTCGTGTCCTCAGGCACCCAATTGGCCGCATAGACTTGAAGTTCGTTATTGAAGAACTGGATCTCCACTCCTACAGAAGCGGTAAGGGTCCTTGACCACTTGGCATAGAAGTCGAGGCTAGGTGGGATGAAGTCTGTCGGAATCTCAATCCATGCGAAGCCTTCCTCACCAATGCCATTGGGTGCTGGGTTCACCCTCATTGCATACAGGCCTGCATAGGCATCAGGGTCCTTCACGGTGGACTCTATCAACTGATTGTTAGGTGTCTCCCATCCATCGGGTTCTTCCGTCCAACCATTGGTGATGGACCAGGATTCGAATCCACCATTGGGAATGACTTGAGCAGTGACAGTAAAAGGCAAAAGCCAGAATAACACGATCAAAAAGGCTAAGGATTTCATGGCAAAAAGGTTTAGGGACACTTGAAGCTACGAAATAGGGTTGTAAGTCCCTTATGGACGCTTGCGCTTATTAAAGTCGTTCATTGTACGTCCAACGCCAGCTCCCATGAAGGATTTGACGATCTGCGTACAGAAGTCCAAGTGGCTTTCCATCTCCTCCATTTCTTGAGGCTCCCATTCACCTAGGACATAATCGATCTGTTTTCCACGGCTGAAGGTGTCTCCTATCCCGAATCGCAAACGCGCATATTCTGTGGTTCCTAGGACCGCATTGATGTCTTTCAGTCCATTGTGGCCCCCGTCACTTCCTTTGGCCCTCAATCGGATGGTCCCGAAGGGCAGGGCCAGGTCATCCGTAATGACCAGCACATTCTCCAAAGGGATATTCTCTTCGGTCATCCAATACCGCACGGCCTTTCCGCTCAGGTTCATGAAGGTGGAAGGTTTCAGAAGAATACCTCGTCTACCTTTGAATTTGAACTCGGCAACATCCCCATATCTGGCCGTAGTCCATGGGTTCTCCTCCTTTTCCTTCATCAGATGGTCCAGGACCTGGAAACCAGCATTATGCCTCGTGCTCGCATACTTAGGTCCTATGTTGCCTAGACCAACTATCAGATACTTCATGGCTGCGAAACTACATTCTTGAGTTAAAAAGAAGGCCGCCCCTGAACAGGGCGGCCTTCACTTGTCTTAGTTTTAGGATGTCTATCAGCTTTAAGCTA
>JAQCAN010000028.1 GCA_027621335.1 Bacteroidota bacterium | reverse complement strand
TCACAGCAGTAGACATACCGTCATCTGTATTCTGAGTGATGTCCCCAGGGCAAGAGATCACCGGAGCGATGGTGTCCTGAGCCGTCAGCGTGAAGCTGCAGAGGCTCTCGTTACCGTTCGCATCGGTCACCGTCAAGGTGATGAGCTCGCTTGCGTTGTGTCCCGTCATCACTGTTCCAGCGATCGGGTCCTGCACGATGCTCAAGGAGCTCATTGGTGTACAGTTATCCGTCACTGTAAGTGAGCCGGTAAAATCTCCAATGGTGAACTCACAGTCATCATCCAAGTAAACCGTCTGGTCCCCTGGGCAGCTCAACGGATCGATCTGTGGGTCGGTTGTGTCTTCTACCACGACCAACATAGAACATTGAGAGGTATTCCCTCTGAAGTCTGTCACGGTGAATGTCACGGTAGTCGATCCAGTGATGGTATTCCCTGGCGAGGGACTTTGTATGATGTTGAGAGCCACAGCAGGAGTACAATTATCCGTTGCTGATAATTGAGGGCGATAATCCAATAACACCGCCTGACAGCTGGAATTAGAGGGTACCGTATCATTCATTGGGCAAGTCACTACCGGTGACTCTACATCATTCACGGTAATCGGGAACCAACAGGTCACCGTAGCTCCGTTGGAAGGATTTGCTGCATAGTACCCTACCCAGGTCGTACCCAATGGGAAGAAATCACCTGGGTTATGTCCGCTTGCAGGCTGAGCTACAATACTGCTGGAACAATTATCAGTCACAGCAGGAACCGTGTAATTCACTATTGCGCCACACATCCCTGGATCATTGTTCACAGTTATTGCCGGAGTGCAGGACATGACTGGAAGGATGTTATCCTCGACCGTAACATTTGCGATGCAAGAACTTGAGTTACCAGATTGATCTTCAACCGTCAGATTTACATTTCGCGTGAAGCCGGCATCGGAACAATCGAAGGTGTCGATGTCAACATACATTGTGTCTATGCCGCAGGCGTCCCAACTTCCATTGTCTATAGCCGATGGAATCAGGGTATATGTGCCATTGATATCGAGCTGTACCGTGATGTCTTGGCAGATAGCTGTTGGAGAGATAATATCCAGAACCGTCACTTGAGAGATGCATGAGCTGGAGTTCCCTCCGTTATCAGTCAAAGTCAATGTGATGGGGTTTGGAGCAGTAGGGAAGTTCAGATCCTCACAGCCGAAGAGGGTGTCACTGGCCAAATAGCTGATGATGATACCATTGTCGGTAGAGCCACCATCCAGATCAATAGAGTTGATACCAACGAAACCTGAAGCATCCAGGTATAATGTGGTATCCACGGTCAAACAGATTGGTGGGTCGGTATCGATGACCGTTAGTGTCACAGTGCAGTCATCTGTGTTTCCTGCTACATCCGTGACCGTGAGGGTGACAGAATAAGACCCTATGGCTGAGAAGGTGGAAGGACTTACAGAGAGTGTCCAACCTGGACAGTTATCAATGCTTCCGCCATCTATGAGCGCTGGATCCAAAGTCACTACCCCAGTTCCTCCAATATCGATAGTTGCAGCCTGACAGACCGCGGTCGGAGCCGAGCTATCCATTATATTGACCGTCTGGGTCTGAACTGCACTGTTACCATGCCCATCCGCGAAAGTCCACGTAACGTTGTAGCTGCCTTGCATGTCATAGTAGAGCGTATCGCTGGTTGTTGCCACAATGGTTCCAATGCAATTATCTGTTGCTGTCGGAGCAGACAGCGTGGCGTCACATGGGGCATTCACGGCAGGCAGTGAGGCGACATCTGGCACTGGAGCAGTATTATCCTCGATGGTCACCTTCTGAGTTTGTGTAGAACTATTTCCGTTTCCATCTTCATAGATCCAAGTCACGATATAGGCCCCTTGAACAGAATACGAAGTGGGGTCAGAAGTCGTAGCAGTCAGACTGCCCGAACAATTATCCATGGCGCTGGGAGCCGTCAAGGTAGCACTGCACTCGGCCACTGCATCAGGTAAAGAGGCTACCACGGGAACAGGTGCAGTCACATCATCAATGATGACATTCTGGGACTGAATGGTGATGTTTCCATTTCCATCATTGTAGGTCCAGTTCAATGAGTATATGCCTTGCACGTTGTAGCTCATTGGGGCCATCGTGGTCCCTACGATTATCCCTGAGCAATTGTCCATTGCAGTAGGAGCTGTCAAGGTTGTTGAACATTCTTCGATGATATCAGGAAGCACTGCGATGGATGGGACCGGGTCGGTCACGTCAGCGATAATGACCAATTGATTCTGGGTCAATGCATTTCCATTTCCATCATTGAATACCCATGTCACGCTATACGTTCCTTGAGTATTGAAGGTCGTGGGTGATGAAGTCGTTGCGCTCATCGCTCCGATGCAATTGTCTATGGCTGTGGGTGCGCTGATCGTCACCGTCAATCCGGTCGTACATCCGTTGAAGTCGGTCACAAGCACAGTGTAGTCTCCTGGTGCAAGTCCAGAAAGGTCTTCTGTGTCATCGTTATCTCCTGTTCCGTCATTGTCCCAGTCGATGGTATAAGGTGCGGTTCCTCCTGTGATGCTCAGGTCGATGCTTCCATCATTCGCACCGAAGCAGCTCACATCAACATTGGTCTCGCTTGAAGCAAGTACTGCAGGTTCGCTGATCGTCACGGTGATGCTTTGAACTTCAGAAAGTGCATCGGTGACTGCTACTGTATAGTCTCCAGCTGCCAAACCTGAAATATCCTCCGCATCATCATTGTCTCCCGTACCATCATTATCCCAGTCTATGGTGTAAGGAGGAACACCCCCTAATATTGTAAGATCGATAGAACCATCGTTGACGCCATTACATGTGGCATCCATATGGGTCTCCGAAAGAAGGATGAGTAATGCGTCAGACGCAGACTTGGGACTAGAGAATAGCGGAATACTTAAGAACATGATGCAAGTCCATGCAAAAAACATCAGCATATGGCCTCTTGTTCTGCAAGTTCCAGCAGTCCTAGCACTAGTACCAGGAGCTCGTTTGTCTGCTTTTCGTCTGTATAGCACAGTGCAATCAGGATAATGGTTAGCCATGTATACGGCCTAATCCTGCACCAGGTTTCGAATATGGGATCCTGAGGACCTCTAACTCGCCCAGAAAGCTCGTTAAATAGGTATTTATACCCTCTGTGTTTTCTCCTATCTTGAGTTCAAATAGACGAATCCTCTGATTAGTGAATCGTCTTCTCCCTTATCGAGAACGTAGAAATAGGTTCCTTGAGGTAGTTTGCTCTCGCCTAGTGTCATACCCTCCTCACAATGGCCTTTCCAGTCTTTATAATAGCCTTTCCTATAGAATACTTGATGCCCCCAATCGGTTGAATATGATGATCTCATTATCTGGATAGGCCTGCAGACCTAAGATCTCGAACATATCATTCACCCCATCTCCATTGTTGAACTCCAGGCTGGAAGAAGAGAACACATCATGATTCACGATGCCCGTGTCATCCATTGCTGGAACCGTATTTCCAACCAAGTGGAAGCTGTATTCCAGGCTCCATTCTGAGCGGAGGTATGACTGCAGCCCCGCCTTTCTGCAGTAGGATGGCGCATGATATCAGCATGGAGATACCTAATATAGATCTGCTTATGATGTCATAATACATCCTCACATTCAATTGATTGGCAATAAGCCACTCACCTCCACTTCACTATTTCTCAGACGCCATCCTGATTCAACCTATTTAAAACGCCTCATGAATCCACCATGTTGCGAATCATTGAGGCATCTGCTCGATCATCCTACCTTTGAAAGCTAAACCGCACAATTCTATGAACGTCCTTTTATTGGGCTCAGGAGGCAGGGAACATGCAATCGCATGGTCAATCGCCAAAAGCCCTTTACTTACTGAACTTTTTATAGCGCCAGGAAATCCTGGGACGGCTCAATTCGGAAAGAATATTTCCTTGGATGTACTGGATAATGAGGCCATAGTGACCTTCTGTTCGGAGTGTGACATAGACTTGATGATAGTGGGCCCCGAAGCTCCACTGGTGAATGGCGTGCATGGCGCCATTTTGAATGACTCAAGGACGAAGGACATCACCGTCATCGGTCCTCAGAAATTAGGAGCTATGCTTGAAGGTAGCAAGGATTTCTCCAAGCAATTCATGTTACGTCATGATGTGCCGACTGCAGCCTATCAGACCTTTGATGCCAAAACACTTGCTGAGGGGCTAAGCTTCTTAGAGACCCTCTCTTCACCCTATGTGCTGAAGTGTGATGGACTCGCTGCGGGAAAAGGGGTTCTTATCGAACCCACTTTGGAGAAAGCAAAAGCCTCATTGAAGCATATTCTGGAAGATGGAAGCTTCGGAGAGGCAGGGGCCAAAGTGGTCATTGAGGAGTTCTTGGATGGAGTAGAATTATCTGTATTCATATTGACTGATGGCGCTGATTATCTCCTGCTTCCCACAGCCAAGGATTACAAGCGCATAGGTGAAGGCGACACTGGATTGAATACCGGTGGCATGGGAGCCTTATCCCCAGCCCCGGTGGCTGATGAGGCCTTTATGCAGAAGGTGAAGGAAAAGGTCATTGCACGTAGCTTGACTGGGCTTCAGCAGGAAGGCATTCCATATAAAGGCTTCCTTTTCATAGGCCTGATGCGTGTAGGAGACGAGCCATATGTCATCGAGTACAACGTCCGCATGGGCGATCCTGAGACTGAGGCTGTGCTGCCAAGGATTGAATCAGACCTTCTGGGCCATTTCATCGCTTTGGGTAAGGGATCATTGAGCCAAGAGAAGATGGTCATCACGGAGAATACCTCATGCACGGTCATGATGGTCTCAGGGGGCTATCCTGAATCGTACTCCAAAGGCCATCCCATCAAGGGTCTGGAACAAGTCGGTCCTGAGTCTATGGTATTCCATGCAGGTACACGTGAAGAAAACGGTCAGATTGTGAGCCACGGTGGCCGAGTACTGACGGTGACAAGTGTGGCTAAGGACCTCAGCTCGGCCCTTGAGAACTCTTACAAGAATATTGGGAAGATCCGATTCTCCGACTGCTATTACAGAAAGGATATCGGATATGAATTGAACTAAGGGTCAATCAGATCAAACGACCTGCCTCTTTGTCCGCCTTGGTGTAATTCTTCTGTAATCTCAACCAGTAAGCGATACCCAAAATTCCCAAAACGATAAAAAGGTAATTAGGCGCGTTCTGTAACGATGTCAGAATACCGAAGGTCCACGTGAAGAAGTCTCCTATTGAGTAGGCTATGTCAGTCATTTCCTAATGGATTATTTCCGATGGCGAAACTAATGATAATATTGTCCCTTGACTTCCCTACCAAATGCTGAAGACTCTTTATAAATGCTTTCCTCTGCCTTGGTTGATCTTCGGGCTGGTATTTCTATTGCTCCTGTGGCTCTTTCCCTTCTACCATGTCTGGTTCCTTGAGCAGAATGGGAGTCTCGGATTGAATCGCGCACTGGAGATCTTCCTTTCTCTCCTTATCACGGTTCTGAACGTTTTTATTTTCAGGCAGATGGTCTCTGTATCGGCCATCATGGAGACTGGGGAGCGACTTTCCGTCTATCCTATGACCTTGCTCTCAGCCCTATGCTTTTTAATGGCAGATGGGGTGCTCGCTGTAGTAGGAATAAGCTTCCTTTTGCTCCTCCTTCTTCGGTTGATGAACGGTCTGTCCTCTGGCAATATCAAAGGAGCGGCTTTTGACTGTGGCCTACTCACCGCTTTGGCTATAACCTTCAATCCCATATATGGCTTCTATCTCATCATCTTCATGAGCATCGCGTTCATCCATGCGCAATTGAATCTGAAAGCGGCATTGATAAGTCTTCTGGGCCTCTCGATCCCCTTCCTGCTCTATGCGCAGATCGCCTTCCTGTTGGATGATCAGATGCTGCCGCAACATCTGTTCGAAGCGAAGACGGTGGCCTCTGGTGCTACCCCAGATAGCTTTTTACTCCTTCCGTTCCTGATAATACTGTCCAGTGTCATCCTTTACACTTGTTACCGCAGTTTCACTATGCTCAACACTGGACCCGTGCGGAGACGTATGATGATTCGCTCAGGTTTCGTGGTGGTCATGATCGGCATTGGAATAGGTCTCATCTCATCGGTTTCAGGTTACGGAAACTCAGCATTCATGGTGGTCATTCCAGGACTTTGCATCCTTTTCTTAGAATTTCTCCGCCACCCCAAAGGTCGTTGGGAACCCTACCTTTTTCTTGCCTGGGCTTTGATGACCTGGGCCTTCATATGGACCTTCTGAGAACTGCTCTTAAACCTTACTTTTGCAGTGTGTAAAAGCCAAGGTATCCATGAAAGTAGGCGTTGTTGTTTTCCCAGGTTCCAATTGCGATCAGGATATGATCCATGTGATGGAGAAACTCACAGGTCATCCCGTCCAGAAACTCTGGCACAAGGAACATAACCTGAAGAGTTCAGACCTCATCATTCTGCCTGGTGGCTTCTCTTACGGGGACTATCTGAGGTCTGGTGCCATAGCGCGCTTCTCTCCTGTCATGGAAGAGGTCATCGCCTTCAGCAAGAAGGGAGGACGCGTCCTAGGAGTTTGCAATGGATTCCAGATCCTCTGCGAAGCCGGTCTCCTGCCAGGGACCCTTCAACACAATACCATTCACCGTTTCATCTGCAAGAACATCTTCCTTAAGGCGCAATCCAAGTCTGCTGTCATCTCAAGGGAAATACCCGAAGATGCTGTGCTGAAGATTCCTATCGCCCACGGTGAGGGACGCTACTTCGATCATCCTGAGGCCATGAAGGCCTTGAATGACAATGATCAAGTGATTTTCCGCTATTGTGATGAAGAAGGGAACATCACCGAGGTCGCCAACCCCAATGGCTCCATAGAGAACATTGCGGGAGTCTGCAACCTTGGCAAGAACGTATTCGGCATGATGCCTCACCCTGAGCGAGCCGCGGATGCCCTATTGGGCAATGAGGACGGTCTCGTCATCCTAGAATCCATCCTGAATCTTCAATCTGCTTGAGATGAAGCCTTGCTTTGTCATAGGCATCGCTGGCGGGAGTGGCTCTGGAAAGACCTCCTTGATTCAGCGGGTCCATGAAGACATCGGTGAGGACTGTGTGACCATGCTTTCTCAAGATGATTACTATCACCCCATCCATCTACAGCATAAAGATCATAACGGTGAAGTGAATTTCGACCTTCCGACCGCCATAGATCAGGATGGACTCATTCGCGATGTGAAGAATCTGTTGAATGGGGAACCCATTACAGTGTCCCGCTACCTCTTCAATAATGCCAAAGGCCATCCCGAAGATGTACAACTCGACCCTAGGCCTATCTTACTGGTCGAAGGCCTCTTCATCTTCCACTATCCAGAGCTTTACTCGCTCATGGACCTCAAGGTCTTCATAGATGCCCATCCCGAATACCGTCTGAAGCGCAGGATACTGAGAGACGGCAAAGAGAGAGGGTATCCTGAGTCCGTGGTGAGGTACCAGTGGGAGAACCACGTTGAACCAGCCTTCAAGGATTTCTTGCTTCCCTATCAGAGTCATTGTGACATCCTCATAAAGAATGACATAGAGATGGAAGAGGGCTATCAGGATCTCATCCATGCACTTCACCGAACTTTAGAACACCTACATTCCAAGATATAAGTACGTCTTGGTGCTAACGCAACAACCTTAATGGGAAAACAACTGATCATAGGATCCAATGGCCAAGTAGGTACGGAATTGCTCTCGGCACTAAGGGCGAAATATGGCAAGGAGAACATCATCGCCTCAGACCTCAAGGAACCCAAAAGCCCAATAGAGGGTCCTTTCCATATTCTCGATGCGATGGACAAAACGGCCATCCATGCTATTGTCAAGGAGAATGATGTGGATACCATCTACCTCATGGCCGCCATGCTCTCTGCCACCGCTGAAAAGATGCCGGATAAAGCCTGGGGGCTTAATATGACCAGCCTATTCATCACTCTGGACCTGGCCAAAGAGGGACTGATAAAAAAACTCTTCTGGCCCAGCACGATCGCGGTCTTCGGGCCTAACTCAGAACATGTCATGACGCCTCAACATGGCATCTTGGAGCCCACCACGGTCTATGGCATAAGCAAACTGGCCGGAGAACAATGGTGTGCCTATTACCAAAGACGATATGGGGTAGACGTACGAACCCTGCGTTATCCTGGACTCATAGGGTATAAGAGTGCCCCGGGAGGAGGCACCACCGACTACGCGGTGGACATTTTTACCAAAGCTGTGCATGAGGGTCAGTTCACTTGTTTCCTGTCAGCAGAACGGACCCTGCCAATGATGTATATGGACGATGCCATTGCGGCCACCCTCCAGCTCATGGATGCCCCTAAGGAGCAATTAAAGACTTATGTGCCCTATAATCTGGCCTCTTTAAGCTTTTCTCCCGAGCAGTTGGCCAAGGAGATCAAGGTCCTTATTCCCAACTTCCAAATCAGCTATGAGCCAGATTTCCGGGATGAAATTGCTGCCTCATGGCCTGAAAGTATTGATGACAGTGCTGCCAGAGCGGATTGGAATTGGTCTCCAAAGACCAACCTCAGTTCCATGGTCGCCCTCATGCTAGAAGGAAATAAATCTTTGTCAAAGGTGTAACCATCGCCTCCTGATCACGTACAAAGCACCAAAGTTTACGCTCAAGTGAAGTGAATCAGTGAGGATGAAGAAGTGTATTTCCAGTCTGTTTATGTTGCTTTTCCTAGCAATAAGCGTATCGAGCCTAGCCAGTGCCGAGGACGTGAACGCCTTAGATGCCCAAGGTCGCAGAACGGGCTACTGGATCATCAAAGGCTCCATGAAACCCACCCAAGGATACGCCACCGACCAAGTCATCGAAGAAGGCGGCTATGAAGCCAATAAGAAACAAGGCCTTTGGAAGCGTTACCATACCAATGGCAAGCTTCAGAGTGAGATCACCTACCAGAATAATATTCCGAATGGTCCCTATAACACTTACTATAAGACCGGAATCCTTGAAGAACGAGGAACTTGGTCCTACAACAAGAATATAGACGATTTCGAGCGCTTCCATCCAAATGGTGTCCGCTCCCAAGCCTTCTACTTCGATAAGAATGGCGTTCGAAATGGCACCCAATACTACTATCACGAGAACGGAAAACAAGAGTTGGTGGTGGACATCGTGAATGGCCGTGAAGAAGGCGTCATGAAGCGCTATTATCCGAATGGCGACCTAAAAGAGACCAAGGAATTCATCGGTGGCAAGATGAACGAAGCCACGGTGAAGACCTTTAAAATGGTCGCTGAGAACGTAGTGCTGGAAGAACATGTAGCCGTGGAGCCCAAGCCAAGTCCCGTTGTGAAGGAAGACAAACCCAACCTGAGCCTCTTCAAGGCGACAGGTGATAATATCCTCTATAACAAGGATAAACTCATCTCACAGAAAGGCTACTTCAAGAATGGTCGTCTATGGAATGGCCGCTGGTATCGGTATGACGACAATGGAATCCTTGAGCAGATCGAGGTGTACAAGTCCGGCAAATTGGTAGGATATGCCCCATTGGAAGAGGCCCCTTGATACATCCTGTGCCTCTATTCATCCAATAGTTCAAAGTCTTTTCTTTGCTCCATGGAAGAGCTACACATTCAGAACACCCTGAGCGGGGAGAAGGAACGATTCGTGCCTATCGTTGAAGGCCATGTGGGCCTGTATGTCTGCGGACCTACCGTTTACTCTGATGTACATCTAGGCAATGTGAGGACCTTCATGTCATTTGATGTCATCTTCCGTTATCTCAAATTTCTTGGTTATAAGGTCCGCTATGTGAGGAACATCACTGATGTTGGGCACCTCGTAGGTGATGTGGATGAAGGGGAGGACAAGATCGGAAAGAAGGCCCGATTGGAGAATCTGGAGCCAATGGAAGTGGTCCAGCGCTATACGAACGGCTTCCATGATGTGATGCGACTGTTCAACATTCAGAATCCCAGCATCGAACCTACGGCCACGGCCCATATCATCGAGCAGATAGAGATGACTGCGACCTTGATAAACAAAGGCTTGGCCTATGAGAAGAATGGCTCAGTTTACTTCGATGTGCTCACGTATGCTGAGCATGAACCCTATGGTGAGCTCTCAGGGCGTAAACTGGAGGATCTCATCCACAATACCCGCGAATTGGATGGTCAGGAGGACAAGAAGAATAGCTTGGATTTCGCCCTATGGAAAAGGGCAGAACCCGAGCACATCATGAAATGGAATTCCCCATGGGGTATGGGATTCCCAGGTTGGCATCTGGAATGCTCCGTGATGAGCAGGAAATATCTGGGAGACACCTTTGATATCCATGGTGGAGGAATGGACCTGAAGTTCCCGCACCATGAATGTGAGATCGCCCAGCACAAAGGAGCCATCGGTATGAAACCAGTGAATTATTGGTTGCATACCAATATGCTTACTGTGAATGGACGAAAGATGTCCAAGTCCGAGGGCAATGGCTTTACTCCCGAAGAACTCCTTACTGGGGATCATAAACTTTTGGACAAGGGCTACAGTGCCATGGCTGTGCGCTTCTTCATGCTCATGGGGCATTACAGCAGCACCCTTGACTTCTCGAATACAGCCCTTCAAGCTGCAGAGAAGGCCCACCAGCGAATGATGACCGGCTGGAAGGACCTTCTAGACATCAAGGCGTCCGATAGTAATGAAGTGGATGTGGACGCTCTAAGGAAGCGATGCCAAGAGGCCATGAATGATGACTTCAACACTCCTGTGCTCATCGGAGTCCTGTTCGATGCCGTAAAGGCTGTCAACTTGGTCAAGGCAGGTCAGCAGACCATCGATGAATACTCGAAAAAGGGATTGACACAGCTGATGTATGACTATCTCTTCACCGTGATGGGGCTTCGTGAAGAAGGTAGTGCAGGAACCGATGCCTCGCTGGAGGAAGGTCTCATCCAGATGCTCATCGCTATGCGAAAAGAAGCCAGAGTGAATAAGGATTTTGCGCTTTCCGATGGGATAAGAGACCGATTGGCTGAGCTTCATGTACAGCTCAAGGATGGTCCTGAAGGGACCTCTTGGTCGAAAGGCTGATGTCCAGGACTTCAGGGTAATGTATGTATTGATGTAAATTGCTCGTCCTTTACCCATGAAAAAAATCATCTACCTCATAGGTCTACTTGGCGCGATGGCCTTTTGCACCGGATGGACCTTCGGTGTCCTTCATCTGCCTGGTGCTTTCAAACTATCAATAGGAGGGGCTATCGGTTTCGGTCTGATCTTCACACCTATGTTGGCCTTGGAAATTTATCGCGATTCTATTGAGCGTTCCCAGGCAGAAAAAGTAAAATTCGCACTAGGTATCAGTGCCGCCCTAATTGCTTCTCTTTCTGCCATCTTGGAATACAGTCATTTTCAAGGTGCTGGGGTGTTATTGGCTATCGCAACCGCTCTTTTCGTAATAGGTTTCCTTCCTCTTCATTTCCGAAGCCTATATCTTAAACCTAGGTCCTGAAAGGTTTACATCTGTAAGGCCAAGTATTCTCCGTCTATTGAGGGACGTCACCGTTTATCCCTGCAAAGACCTACACTCCGCGCGCTTGCTTAAATTAGCATGGTTAAACCAAAGCCCCTGCCCTTGAATTCCAGATCCCTAATCCTATTGACCAGTCTTCTGCTTGGAATGGCCCTTCATTCACAGGACACATGGACTCTAAGGCGCTGTGTGCTCACTGCATGGGAGCGCAATGTGGACATCAGCCGAGGTGAGTTGAACCAAGACCTCAGGGCCATCGACCTGAAGCAAGGCAAGTATCAATTGCTTCCTAGCCTGAATGCGGGTGCCACACATGGGTATAACTGGGGACAGACCATTGACCCCTTCACCAATGAATTCGCCACAGATAGGGTGAGGAATAACAACCTCTTCTTGTCCAGTCAAGTGACTTTATTCAATGGATTCACGATACAGAATAACATCAAACAGGCCAGGGTCAATCTGAAGTCCAGTGAGGAAGACCTCAGAAAGGTCAAGAATGACATCTCCCTCTTTGTCGCACAGTCCTTCCTGTCAATCCTACTAAATCAAGAACAAGTGGCTGCTTCCGAAGAGCAGGTGGCCATCTCAAGAAGGCAAGTGGATCGCATGCAGCGCATGGTGGATGTTGGGCAATCCGCCTTAAATAGCCTTTATGACCTACAGTCGCAACTGGCCAATGATGAATTGGCTTTGACCAATGCCGAGAACGCCTTGATCATCAGCCGTCTGAATCTGGGTACTCTCCTCCTTCTCACGCCTGAAGAATTGGCCGGATTCGAGCTGAATGCTCCAGACATGGAGAGTTTCGTTATAGATAAGGAGATTCCTAATCCATTGGTCATCTATGCTACCGCCAGCAGCCATCTCCCTGAAGTCAAATCAGCTGAACTCCAGATCCAGAGCAGTGACGTAGGTCTGGATATCGCCCGTGGAAGCCGCAGCCCGAATATTACAGTGAACGGTTCGTTGGGTTCGGGATATTCGGGGAATAACCTGATTCCTATCGGGGATCCTATCATAGAGTCCCAGACCATCGGAATAGTGGAGGGAACGGGGCAAGAGGTCGTCAGCCCTGACATCAGTTTTGCAGATTTCCAAACGAAGTCCTTCAATGACCAATTGGATGACAATTTCAATCAGAGCTTAAGCTTGAGGCTTAACATTCCCATATTCAATCAGCTACAAGCGAGTTCAGATGTGGAACGCGCCAAATTGAACTATCAGGACGCTTTGCTGAGGAAACAAGGGGTCTCGAACCAGCTCCTCCAAGATGTTCAGCAGGCCCATGCTGATGCGGTAGCCGCTAGACGCAGCTATGAGGCGGCTTTGCGTTCAGAGGAAGCCATGCGTCTCAATTTCGAGAATGCCGAGCGCAGATTCGAACAGCAGATGATCAACCCTGTGGAATTCAATGACGCTAAATCCCGAATGGCCATCACAGAGACTCAGGTCATCCGCGCCCACTATGACCTCATCTTTCGGCTGACCATCATCGATTTCTATATGGGTAAAGCCATCGACCTATAATCCACCGACCATGACCAATAAGTCCATTCTTCTCTTCATCGTAGCAGCCCTTTTGCTGCTCGGTGCCTGTAATAAAGGCAATGTGAAAGGCGTGAAAACGGATAGCGTACAGAAACGGAACATCACCGAATCGGTCTCTGCCAACGGAAAGATCCAGCCTGAGATCGATGTGAAGATCAGCCCTGAGGTCTCAGGGAAAGTCATGATGGTGCATGTGAAAGAAGGGGATGAGGTGAAAAAGGGCGACCTCTTGATCACCTTGAATCCGGACCTGCTGGAAGCAAGCTTAAGCCGTTCAACGGCATCATTGAACAACATGCGCGCGAATTATGCCAGTGCAAGGGCGCGGTCGGTCCAGGCGGAGGCACAGTTCACAAATCAGAAGAAGATGTATGACCGCACCAAGGACCTCTTCTCTCAGGGGGTCATCTCCCAAGCCGAAATGGACCAAGCGGAGGCCAATTTCCTAGTCTCCGAGGCGGAACGCTCTGCTGCCAATGAGGCTGTCAGTGCTGCCATGTATTCTGTGCGCAGTGGGGAGGCTACAGAGAAAGAAGCACGCGATAATCTCGGCCGCACAATGATCTATGCCCCTAATGATGGAATCATCACCGCATTGCAGGTAGAGGAGGGAGAAACGGTTTTGGGTACCATACAGACCATAGGTACTGAACTCATGCGTGTTTCCAAGTTGGACCTCATGGAAGTGGATGTGGAAGTCAATGAGAGTGACATCGTCAGGGTCTCTATGAACGATACGGCCTTCATCGAAGTGGACGCCTATCTCGATAGGAAATTCATCGGTCTGGTGACGGAGATCTCCAATGCTGCCAATAACAGTGGGATGATGAGCACGGATCAAGTGACCAATTTCTCTGTGAAGATCCGCATCCTCCCTTCTTCTTATGCCGACCTAATGAAAGAAGGAGATGCCATGAGCAATCCATTCAGAACGGGAATGTCCGCGACTGTTGAGATGAATACGGATTCCAAGAAGGGAGTGCTCTGCATCCCCATTGAAGCTGTCACCACCCGGACGGATACCACCAAGGTGGAAAGCTTCAAGGAGAGGCGAGAGCGAAAGAAAGAGGCAGAGGCAAATCCTGAAGAGAACGATCCGATAGAGTGCGTATTCCTATATGTCGATGGTGAAGCCAAGATACGCCCTGTGACCACAGGCATCCAAGATAACCGCTATATAGAGATCGTTTCAGGCTTGAAGGAAGGGGAAGAAGTCATCACGGGCCCTTATGCGACAGTTTCAAGAGAACTGGAAGAAGGCAGTAAAGTAGAACTCTCCAAGGATGAGGACAAGGAGGACGAGAAATGAGTCTCATCCTCTCCACGGATACCTCCACCAAGGCCTGTACCGTCAGCCTCGCTGTCAATGGTGAGGTCATTGCGCAGCGGGCTATTCATGAAGAAGGCTTCTCTCATGCTGAGCAACTGCATGTCCTCATGCAGGCAACCATGTCCGAGGCAGGTCAAGACTGGAAGGACCTAGATGCAGTGGCCATCGGCAAAGGTCCTGGCTCTTTTACCGGTCTTCGTATCGGAGTGAGCGCAGCGAAGGGGCTATGTTATGCTATGGACATCCCTTTGATCAGTCTCCCCACGATGCAGGTCATGTGTGCCCATGCACTTCAGCTCGAACGACTTCCAACCAATGCAATCCTAAGGCCCATGCTGGATGCCAGGAGAATGGAAGTCTACACGGCAGCGTATAGCAGGGACCTTTCCGAGGTCTCCCCCTGTGAGGCCAAAGTCATAGAGGAAGATGCCTTCATGGAGGAGTTGGGAAAAGGCCCAGTCTATTTCTTTGGGGATGGGATGGAGAAGTGCCGGCAACTGCTCGAGGTATCCGCCAACTCGCACTTTATCAAGGACATCATACCAGGTGCAGAATCCATGGCGAGATTGGCTCAAAAGGCCTTTGACTCCAAGAAGTTCGAGGATGTGGCCTACTTCGAGCCCTTCTATCTGAAGGATTTCATCGCCAAGCCCCCCAAGAAAATGGTCTAATCGATTTGTCCTAAGGCTTCTGCCACCGTAGACACAGGAAGCTTACACGACTTATTCACGCAGACGTAGATCATTGTTTCGCCTTCTACGAATTTGTATTCCAACAATGGAATGGCAGAACTGTCATCCGTATCTCCCATGAAAAGCTTATTGGGAATGAAGGTCTTCGAGAATTCCATGACCTGTCGTTCTGGTTCAGGACCCGTCACCGCCAATTCATAATAGGGATAGACCTCATGGAGTGTGAGGATGGCCCAATTTGAATACCCTGAGCCATAGTCTGGAATCTTGGCCTTCACATTGTTCAACATGGTAAGGGACATGTCGATCCACTCCTTCCGCTCATAGAGGGTTCCCAAGGTGTGCAGGGCGCGAGCCAAGCTTGAATTTGAAGAGGGGATGACATTGTCATCGATCTCGAATTTGCGAGTGATCAGCGGAGGGTCTTCATCTGAAGTGAAGTAGAACATCCCCGTCTGCTCATCTCTGAAATGCTCGATGGAGAAGGACAGCAGCTCATCCGCCCGCTTCAACCATGTCTCGTCCAAGGTCGCCTGATAGAGTGAGATGAAGGCCTGTGCCGTGAAGCTATAGTCCTCCAGATATCCATTGATAGAGGATACGCCTCCTTTGTAACTGTGGTACAGTGCGCCATGGTCTGTTCTCTGCTTGTCCCAAATGAAGTTTCCTGTGTTCAGGGCAAGTTCTATGAATCGATCATCATCGAACGCCATCCCGGCATCTACAAGACCTGTTATCGTCAGAGCATTCCATGACGTCAAAGCCTTGTCATCCAATCCTGGCCGCACCCGCTCTGAACGTCTGGCCATAAGTGTCTCCCTGACTCTGGCCTTGGATTGTATCCAGTTTGGCAATTCCAAATCCTGCTCTCTGGCAAAGGCCGCGTCATCCATCGATCGCAGGAGGATGTAATTCCCATGTTCCCATCGTCCTTTCGCATTGACGTTGTAATAGGCTGCAGCAAGGTCGAAGTCTTCTTTGAGGACGGTTTTGAGTTCCTCCTCGGTCCACACATAGAATTTTCCTTCTTCTCCCTCACTATCTGCATCCAAGGCCGAGTAAAAGGCTCCGCTCTCGTCCAGCATCTCATTGCAAAGCCACTCGATGGTCTCGTAAACGACATCTTTATAAAGTGGCTTCTTGGTCGCTTGGAAGGCTTCGGAGTATAAGGACAGAAGCTGGGCGTTGTCATAAAGCATCTTCTCGAAGTGCGGGGCTTTCCAGAGCCCATCG
>JAQCAN010000027.1 GCA_027621335.1 Bacteroidota bacterium | reverse complement strand
AGAGCTACAGGGATCTCTGTGGATGATCTGAGTTCATGCTGCCGAGAGGCGGGCCTGATCAAGAATGTGGTAGCCGATCCTGAATACTTCTGCAACGGAGAGATTGTGACCTTGACCGCGGAGGGGGATTATGATGATATCGCGTGGTTCATCGTGGATGGACCAACATGGACACCCATTCCTGCCACGGGCCCCATCAATGCAACTGCTGATGTCAATATACAGGCCATTGGCAAACTCAGCTGTGGCATTGCAGATACGTCTGCTGTGCTGATTTTGATGCATGATAAGACAGACCCTATATTCAGCAATTGTCCCATCAATCTTTCGGTCGACACCGACCCTGGAACATGCGAATATCTCTATAGCTTCGGGACGCCTGTAGCTACAGATAATTGCGCTCCACCCACCGTAAGTCGCACTGATGTCAATGGATGGAACAGCGGGGATGCTCTGCCTGTAGGATTTCATGTTTTCTCCTATCTGGCAACCGATGAAGGGGGGGGCACAGCGACCTGTAGCTATCAAGTCAGCGTGAAGGACGGTGAAGCTCCAAGTGCTGTCGGCCCTGCCAATGTGAATGTCATCGTGGATGGGGATTGTCAATACGCAGTACCGGATATCAGACCCCTTCTATCCCTCAGCGATAATTGTACGGCTGAAGCCAATCTGTTCTTTTCTCAATTGCCCATTTCAGGAACTCTTGTAAATGGGGACAGCAGCGTGAATTTCACTGTGATAGATGAGGCAGATAATGTCTACAATGGTTCGCTCAGCCTGACCGCAGTGGATACCATCTCTCCTCAATTCGGCATTCTGCCCGTCTTAGTGATCAAGCCGGTGGATGCTGGCTGCAACTATGTGCTTCAAGATTTCACCACTACCTTCAGTGGCACCGATAACTGTTCAGCTTCCAATGTCTTGACCTTGTCCCAATCCCCTGCAGCAGGAACAGTATTCAATGGTCATGGGACTGTGCAGGAAGTAACGCTCACACTTTCAGATGAGTCTGGAAATACAAGCACAGGCTCATTCGATATCCAGTTGGTGGACAATATCGCACCCATTGCAGATAATGTCCTCATTGCAGCTTCAGTAAGCGAGTGTTCATACACAGAGACGATTATCCCAACGGCTACTGATAATTGTGCAGGCACGGTGTTCGGGACGACCACTGACCCCTTGACCTATTCCACCCAAGGCACCTACACGATCAACTGGCTCTTCGAAGATGGCAATGGTAACAGCACAATGCAGACCCAGCTCATCACCATCGATGACACCACAGCTCCGGTTCCTGATGCACCCAGTCTTCCCACGATCACAGGGGAGTGCTCAGTGAACGTAGCTACGACACCTACAGCAATGGACAATTGCGTTGGAACACTCACAGCGAGTAGTACCGACCCCATGACCTATTCGACCCAAGGCAGCTATACGATCACTTGGCTCTACGAAGATGGCAACGGGAACAGTGCGACCCAGACCCAGACGGTCATCGTGGATGATGTGACTACACCAGTTCCGGATGTACCCAGTCTACCCACTCTCACTGGAGAGTGCTCGGTGAGCGTAGGGGTGATACCGACTGCCACGGATAATTGCGTTGGAACATTGCCTGCGACCAGCACCGATCCAATGACCTATTCGACCCAGGGGACTTACACCATCACTTGGCTCTTTGAGGACGGCAACGGGAACAGTGCGACCCAGAGCCAGACAGTTATTGTGGATGACACTACCACTCCAGTTCCCGATGTGCCCAGTCTATCCGCTCTCACGGGAGATTGCTCGGTGAGCGTAGGGGTGATACCGACTGCCACGGATAATTGCGCTGGAACATTGACTGCTAGTACCACCGACCCAATGATCTATTCGACTCAGGGGACCTACACGATTACTTGGCTCTATGAGGACGGCAATGGGAACAGCACGACTCAGACCCAGACCATCATTGTGGATGACACCACAGCCCCATTACCTGACGCGGCCACCTTGCCTACGGCAAGTGGAGAGTGCTCGGTGACGGTGAGCACTATACCCGCAGCCACGGACAACTGCTCTGGCGCTATAAGCGGAACGACCAGTGATCCATTGACGTACGGTGGCCAAGGAACGTATACCATCACCTGGCTCTATGAGGACGGCAACGGTAACAGTACGACCCAGACCCAGATCGTCATTGTGGATGATACCATGCCTCCGGTGCCTGACGTACCGACATTGCCTACAGCGAGTGGAGAGTGCTTAGTGACGGTCACTCCTCCGACTGCGACTGACGGCTGCCAGGGTCTTTTAGTAGGGACTACTTTGGATCCGTTGACCTACAACAGCCAGGGCAGTTATACGATTACTTGGAGCTATGACGATGGGAATGGAAACTCCATTTCACAGATGCAAACAGTCATCGTAGATGATTTATCCGCCCCGATACCAGACCTAGGCAGCCTACCAACATTGATCGGAGAGTGCTCTGTGACTGCTTCTCTGGCAACTGCAACGGATAATTGTCAGGGCGCCATAGTAGGTAGCACCATGGACCCATTGACCTATATAGTCCAAGGCACCTACATCATCACGTGGACCTACGAGGATGGGAATGGCAATAGCAGCCAGCAGGCACAGACGATAATCGTGGATGACACCTCTGCTCCGGTGCCTGATGCAGCGAGCTTACCTGTTCTGAATGGAGAGTGCTCGGTAGAGGTTTTATCTACGCCAACGGCCACGGATGACTGTGAAGGGGCCATTATCGGTACGACCAGCGATCCACTCAGCTACAGCAGCCAAGGCACCTATACCATCACTTGGACCTTCGATGACGGGAATGGCAACATCAGTCAACAATCACAGACCATAGTTGTAAATGACACTACAGGTCCAGTTCCTAATGTGGCTTCATTGCCTTATGTTTCTGGAGAATGCATGGCAACAGTGAATGCCCCTTCGGCCCTTGACAACTGTGAAGGGGTCATTATCGCTACGACTACAGATCCAATCACATATACTACCCAAGGGACGTTCAGCATCACTTGGATCTATGATGACGGCCATGGGAATACAAGCACCCAAGATCAGACCGTCATCGTCCAGGACACCGAGGACCCTATTGTATTGACCTCCCCTTCGACTATTCAGAGGACCCTTGATGCCAATTGCGCTTACGTGCTTGAGGACCTTCGAAGCTTGATTTCCGTCACGGATGCTTGCGATACGGATTTGGACATCGTTCAAAACCCTTCTCCAGGACTGGTTATCACTGGAGATGGAACTCTGATCGCACTGACCTTTATCATCTCTGATGATGCAGGAAACAATGTGAGTACAGGGTTTACTTTGGAATTGGAGGACATCACTGCACCGGCCGTCTCATGTCCTGCGGCATTGATCATCGCGGCCGATGCAGGCACATGTGGAGCTGAAGTGGTCTTTAACGACCCGATAGCAACAGATGCTTGTGGAACAGCTTCAGTGATAAGGATAGATGGCCTTGCTTTGAATTCTGGGGACATCTTCCCTGTCGGGATGACGGTATTGACGTATCAGGCTGCAGATGAATCAGGGAACACCAGCACATGCACTCTAAGTATTCTGGTACAGGATCAGGAAGGCCCTATAATCAGCGGCCCAACTGCAGATGAGCCTGCGTTCAATGAGAATTGTGGGACGGTACTTATGGATTATGCCGGGCTATTGACCTATTCGGATGGCTGTACTCCTTTCGCTGACCTCATTGCCACTCAATCACCTGTTGTAGGTGCGACTATCACCGGCCCAACCCTTGTGACGGTGACCATCATTGACGGAGCTGGAAATGCGAGCGACCACGATATCTTGGTGACGCCACAGGATGTCACCCCTCCAGTGTTCAATGCGATGGATGACCTTTCTAGGTCGCTTGGAGCGTCCTGTCAATATCTGATGGAGGACTTTACGGGACTTATCGGAGTGAGCGATAACTGCTCCCCTGCCTTGACTTTGAGTCAATTTCCTTTGGTGAATACCCCCTTCTTTGGACATGGAACCATCGTTCCAGTCACAATTTACGCTGAAGACGCCTCAGGAAATATAGATAGCCTCACATTTTCTATTGGATTGGAGGACAACACCCCTCCGAGTATCATTTGTCCTAATGACACCACCGTCTACTCATCAGTTGGAAGCTGTGAGGTCTTCATCGATATGGAAGTGGCCGTAGCCATGGATGCGTGTCAGACGGTCTCTTCTGTCAATAATTTTAACGGTACTGGCGATGCCAGTGATTTCTATCCCTTGGGGAACACCATCATCAGTTGGTCCACGACCGATGACCAGAACTTCCTTTCCACCTGTGTTCAGATGGTCACGGTCATAGATACTGTAGCTCCAGTGATCGAAGAGATTTCAGAAGTGGTGGTGGATATGTTCGGTTGTACCTATGAGTTCGGGGACTTTACGTCCTATGTCATGGCTTCGGATAATTGCACCGAAGCTGCTGACCTTACGATTGATCAAGACCTTATAGGAGGCCAGATCAGTGGACCGACCTATCTCGAGTTCATTGTGACCGATGCCTCCGGTAATTCTAGCATTAGCGGGTTCAATGTCGTTCCAGTCAATGTCGTTGCGCCTGTCATGGACTGCTATGGAACACTTACGGCCGTCCTTCCTGAAGGGGATTGTGAGATGGAAGTGAACATACCTGCTCCTTTGGCCACGGACGATTGCGGTGATGCGACAGTGACCAATACAGACAATGGCACAAATAGCCTCACCCTTACGTTAGGCCTTGGGGATCATGATGTGACATGGATCGCAACAGACGCAGAGGGGAATTCATCCGAATGCCTGATCACCGTCACCGTCACCCCTGAAGTACCTGTCAACATGGTCTGTCCCGAGAATATTTCTACAGTAGCCTCAGCAACAGAGTGCGGGGCCGATCTTGTAATCGGCCAACCTGAGGTGAATGGGTTCTGCTCATTCGTATTGAGCAATGATTTCAATGGAACGAGTGATGCTAGTGGAGTGTATGGGGTAGGAACCACTGAAGTCATTTTCACAGCTACAGGAAGCACGGAAATCAGCTGCTCATTTACAGTGGAAATTCTGGATATAACGGTTCCAACAGTTATATGTCCTCAAGCGATCGAACAATGTGGGAATACTGTGGATGTCGATACGCCCGAATGGAGCGATGCCTGTGGTATAAGTTCTTTGGTGAACGATTTCAACGGGCTTGAAGATGCATCCGGAGAATACCCATCAGGAGAGACTATTATCACATGGACGGCCACCGACCTTTCAGGGAATACAAATAGCTGTACGACCATGGTGAACATCACGGAGATCGACATTATAGCAACGGCTGGTCCTGATGCCATTTTGGACTTTTACTTTGACCATCAGCTCCAAGCCACTTTGCCAACGGGGGCGACAGGCACCTGGTCATCTGAGAACGAAGCACTTAGCTTCAGTGATGTGAATGACCCGCAAGCGACCGTAACCGGATTGGCCTTAGGTAACAATGTCTTGACCTGGACCGTAGACCATGGGTTATGTGGAGTGATGGAAGATGAGGTCAATGTCCTTACAAGAGAGTTCTTGATTCCCAACGGGTTCTCACCCAATGGGGATAATGTGAACGACACGTATGTCATCCGTGGATTAGCCACACTTGGAGGCGTGGCCATTCAGGTCTTCGACCGATGGGGACTTGAGGTCTATGCTTCGGATGACTATGACAATTCATGGGATGGGGTATCTCCAATGGGCAAGACCCTGCCCACAGGAACGTATTTCTACATCATCACCTTGAAGGAAAGGAATGAGATATTGAGAGGGTCATTAGAGCTGAAGCGATGAGAAAGAGTGCATGGATATGGATATTTAGCTTCTCGCTCTGCTTGACTTTTTGTCAGCAGGCACATGCTCAATATGGACCTACCCTGAGCCAATACATGTTCAATGGGCTCATTCTGAACCCGGCATACGCAGGGTCAGGCAAGGTCTCGGCCATGAATCTGAGCTATCGCAACCAATGGACCGGCTTCTCGGGGGCCCCAGTGACACAGATTTTGAGTGGGCATACCCCATTGAAGGGCAGTCCCATCGCGATAGGCGGTATGCTGACCAATGAGGAGATCGGTGTGAATAGTGATTTGCGCGTCATGGGGATGGCCTCTTATCGATTGGAACAGCAAGATGGAAGTTTCCAATTCGGCCTTGGAGCAGGTATGGGCATTTCCCAATCCCGATGGTCGGAAGTGATCACTGACGAACAGGACGACCTCCTTTTCCAAGGAAGCGACCGCTCGCTGATCAGACCCATTTTCAGTACAGGGGTGTTATACGAGACCAAGACATGGTATGCGGGCTATTCGGTTCCTTCTCTGCTCTCTCACGAGTATGTGAACGATGAACAATTGAGGACCCATTTCTCACCTGGGGATATCGAACACAATCTGACCGGTGGATGGGCTAAGAGTATTGGCAGAGGAGTGGTCTTGAAGCCTAGTTTCCTTCTTCGCTCCATTCCAAATGCCTCGGTGCAAATGGATATCAATGCCAATCTCATCTTCCAGGACCGCCTATGGACAGGGCTCTCTTTGAGGATGGACCGTTCGGTAGTAGCCATGCTGGAATACCAGATCAACCACCAGTTCAGGATCGGGTATGCCTATGATTATGGCCTGAGCAAGTTGTATAGCTATACCATCGGCTCCCATGAGATCATGCTCATCTGGCAGAAGAAAAGGAGAGCTCTCGCTCGAAGTCCGAGGTATTTCTAGGCCAGCAGCTTTTGTTTCCTTTGTGGCGCTATGCCACATTACTTGGACATCCTGTTTGCCATTCCACTGCTCTGGGCGGCCTACCGAGGATTCAAGAAAGGGCTGGTCATAGAACTTGCAGGATTGGCAGCGCTCATCCTGGGCATCTACTCCGCCCTTCATTTCAGCGGTTTCTTAGCCGATTGGATCACAGAACAATGGAATTATAAGGGGGAATACCTTACGTTGATTGCTTTTGGAGGCACTTTCATCATTGTCATCCTCCTGGTCCACCTTTTGGGCAAGGCTATAGAGAAGGTCTTGGATCTGGTGGCATTGGGGACCCTGAACAAGATTGCCGGGGCCGTGTTCAATACCGTTAAGGCGGCCATCATCCTTAGTGTCATCCTCTGGTTCAGCGGTACTTGGATGGAGCTGGAGAATACTGAGAGGGAAACAGATCAAGAAAGCCTCCTCTATCCCTATATCCAAGGCATAGCCCCCATGATCATCCCTCCTCTGATGGACAGCCGATGGATGGAGAAGGTGAGGGAGAACATCCCCTCCTCGCTCAGCGAGCCTCCACAGCCTTGATTCCTGGCAAGACCACGCCTTCCAAATATTCCAGCATCGCTCCTCCCCCGGTGGAGATATAGCTCACTTTGTCAGCCATACCGAAGCGGTTCACAGCGGCCACACTGTCTCCACCTCCGACCAAGGAGTAGGCTCCATGCTTGGAAGTCGCCTCAGCAACAGCTTCAGCGATCTTGATGGTCCCTTTGGAGAACGGAGCCATTTCGAAGACCCCCATTGGACCGTTCCAAAGAATGGTCTTGCTGGACAGAATGACCTTTGAGTAATCTTCAATGGCCATCTCACCAATATCCAATCCCATCCATCCCTCAGTGATGGCGTTGGACTTCACTTGCTTGGTTTGAGCTGATTCAGAGAAGGAATCGGCAATGATACTGTCGGCAGGAAGATGGACTTGGGATCCCCTGGCCTCCGCTTTGGAAAGGATGAGCTTGGCTTTATCCAAATACTCATCTTCGACCAAGGATGAGCCCACTTTTCCTCCAAGAGCTTTGATAAACGTATAAGCCATCCCTCCACCTATGATGAGGTGATCCACCTTGTCAATGAGATTCTCCAGGATGGTGATCTTGCTCGATACTTTGGCGCCTCCGACAATCGCTGTAAAAGGAGCTTCCGCATGGTAGAGGACTTTATCGATGCTTGCTTTCTCTTGGTCCATCACGAAGCCCAGCATCTTATCCTTCATGAACTCCGCGACCACAGCTGTGGACGCATGCGCCCTATGTGCCGTGCCGAAGGCATCATTCACATAGACATCACCCAATGCCGCCAACTGCTTTGCAAAACCTTTGTCTCCTGCCTCTTCTTCCTTGTGATACCGAAGGTTCTCCAAGAGCAATACTTCACCAGCTTTCAGGCCAGCAGCTGCAGAAACGGCTTCAGGACCTACACAATCCCTTGAGAACTTCACGTCTTGACCTAAAAGGGAAGAGAGGGTGCTCACGACCTGCTTCAAACTGAATTGGGGTTCCTGTGCTTTGGGCCTTCCCAAGTGGGACATCAGGATGCACGCGCCTCCATCGGAAAGGATTTTCTTGATGGTGGGAATGGCTGCGCGTATCCGCGTATCATCCGTTACTTTGCCTTCTTTCAGGGGAACGTTGAAATCCACACGAACCAAGGCTTTACGTGAGGCGAAATCGAAATCTTCTATATGAGACATGGACACTTGAATAATGAGGGATAAAGGTATCCACTCCGATGGGACACGTAAACTCGAAAAACATAATTTAGACCGGATGACCTTTGACCAACTTGATATGCACCAAGAGATCCAATGGGCTTTGAAAGAGGGGCTCAGTAATGGAAGGGTGCCTCATGCACAATATTTCATGGGGGACGATGGAGGAGGTCATCTTCCGATGGCTGTGGCCTATGCTCAAGCGCTGTTGAATGACAATCCGTCCGACCTTTATGGCCAGGGAGACACCCGCGCAGCTCGGCTGGAACATCCGGATCTGCACATTGTATTCCCAGTGGTCCAGTCTGCCAGCCAGAAGACCTGCGAGCGGTCGACCAACGAATTCAGGGAGGCCTACCAGGCAAATCCTTTCATGTCTTACAAACAATGGCAGGAGAGCCGTGGCGAGGAACAGAAGAAGGCCATCATCTCCAAGAGCGAGGCTGAGGCCATCGCCAAAAGGTTGAGTCTGAAATCCTATGAAGGTGGCCGAAAAGTGCTCCTTCTTTGGATGCCGGAATTGATGAATGATACCTGTGCGAACAAGCTTCTGAAATTGATCGAGGAGCCCCCTGATGACACAGTCATTCTCCTGGTGGGAACAGACAAAGATGCGCTCCTACCAACCATACAGTCGCGCATCCAAGAAGTGCCATTCAGGCCTCTAAGCTCTGAGGAGATTTTCAATGTCCTCTCAGTGTATCGGGCGGAGGAAGAAGCATGGCTTATGGAGGTCGCTGAGCAGGCCGAGGGCAGCTTGGCCTATGCCATCAGCTTGCTCACCGAAGGCATAGAGGATCAATCCCCGCTCATCATCGAATGGATGAGACTGTGCTATGCGCGAAGGGTCCCTGAGATCATGGCCTGGTGTGACGACAGGGTCAAAGAAGGCAGGGAGCCGACATTGAGGATGTTGGAGGGATGTTTGGACATCTTCAGGATGGCCTTTAGGAGGAATTTCATTCAGGAGTCCTTGGCTTCAGATAAGGAGGTGGACACCTTCACCCAGAAGTTCTCGCCCTACATCCATGTGGGAAATGCAGAGGGACTGATGGAAGCTGTAGAGAAGGCCCATGCCGATATCTCCCGTTTCGGAAATGCTCGCATCGTCCTCTTGGACCTCAGCTTTCAGGTTATACGATTGCTGAGAATGCCCGTCACTCAGAATTGAGCGGAACGATTGGGACGTTGCATTCGGCTTGCCCGTATATTTTCACCATTCCACCTTGCAGAAATAATAAGTGAGACGGTGTGATCGGATTAAAAGAACCTTACACTTGAGCGTCCCAATGCAAAAGCCCCTGAAGACAATGATACAAAGCAGAAGTCTGGCCGTGTCGGTCATCATGATGGCACTATTCGGTTGCAGCAATTCATTATACCAAGCCGGGAAAAAGGACATCCAGAGTGGAGAGTGGGAGGCAGAGGATGTGGTCGTCATAGACATGGCGATACAGGACACGTCCAGCACCTTTGACTACTACATCGACCTTAGGAATTCCAATGAGTATCCCTATCAGAACATCTATCTGTTCATCGACCTGGTCTTCCCTAATGGGCGAAAGATGGTGGATACACTCAGCGTTGATCTGGCCTATCCTGATGGACGTTGGATAGGCAAAGGGGCGGGGGGGTATTATGACTGCCACATCCTCTTCAAACACAGGAAGAAATTCCCACTACCAGGGGATTATCGCTTCAAGATCCGTCATGCCATGCGCGATGTCGAATTGAAAGGAATACAGTCGGTAGGAGTGGAGGTCGCTTATGTCGAATAGCATGGAGTGGAGCATCAGAAAAGCAGTAAAGGAAGATATGGGTCAAGTAGCCTCCTTGATTAAGGCATTGGCCGAATATGAGAAGGAGGGCGATGAAGCGGAGCTGACGTCAGAAGACCTCATCAAAGATGGTTTTGGCGATCGTGCTGCGTTTGAATGTCTGGTCGCAGAGGAGAAGGGGGACGTTCAGGGAATGGCCATCTTCTATCCTAGATATTCCACTTGGAAAGGAAGGACCTTGTATCTAGAGGACCTGGTGGTAAAGGAATCCGAACGAGGAAAAGGACTAGGCAAAGCTCTCTTCATGGCCCTCATCGAAGTGTGCAGAAAAGAGGGGTACAGACGATTGGAGTGGCAGGTCTTGGACTGGAATGAGCCGGCCATAAAGTTCTATGAAGCTTTGGGCAGCCAATTCGACTCCTCATGGTTGAATGGTAGAATCACATTTCCTGAGTAATGAAAGTATATAAGTTCGGAGGGGCCTCCGTGAAAAGTGCAGAAGCGGTAGAGAATGTTGGGCGCATCATCAAGGACTATGCGGATGATGACCTTTGGGTGGTGGTATCGGCCATGGGAAAGACGACCAATGCCTTGGAGAGTCTCATTGAGGCCTATAAACAGATGCTTCCCACCCGAGGTCAGATGCTCCTAGAGTTGAAGGCCTTTCACACTGGAATTCTGGATGGCCTCTTTCCATTCAGCGGAAACGAGGTGTTCCTTACGGTGAATCAACTCTTCGATGCACTGGAATCAGAATTGGAGAAGGTCAAGCAAGTTCCTTTTGATCAGGCCTATGACGCTGTGGTGAGCTATGGAGAGCTTATCTCCACGCACATCATCAGCGCATATCTGGACGAGTCCGGGTTGCCGAATACATGGGTGGATGCCAGAGAGATGATCAAGACCGATAGCCGTTTCAGAGAAGCCGAGGTCGATTTTATCACGACCCAGGCCAACCTGAAAACACGATGGAACCGCATCATGAATTCCAATTCCATCACAGGGAAAGGACTGATGATCACCCAAGGATTCATCGCTTCAGATGGAAAGTACAGCACCACCCTCGGCAGGGAGGGATCAGACTATACCGGAGCTATCATTGCTTGGAGCTTGGACGCTTCTGAACTCAGCATCTGGAAGGATGTGCCGGGCATGCTCAATGCCGACCCTAAGTTCTTTCCTGAGGCAGAACGCATCTCTTCCCTGTCCTATAAGGAAGCCATTGAGTTGAGCTATTATGGAGCATCGGTCATCCACCCGAGGACATTGAAACCGCTCCAGAACAAGGACATCCCGCTCTATGTGAGGTCCTTCATTCATCCTGAGGCAGAAGGCACCAGCATCCATCATGATGAGAGCCATGATCAAGTAAGGGCTTCGTACATCTTCAAACAGAACCAAGTCCTCATTTCCATCATCGCCCAGGATTTCTCCTTCATCATGGAGGAGAACCTCAGCCACATCTTCTCCCTCTTGGCCAAACATGGCCTCAAAGCTAACCTCATGCAGAACTCAGCCCTTTCGTTCTCGATCTGTATGGATGACAAGGGAGAACGAGTAGACGCCTTCATGAAGGAGTGTGCAGGGGAATACAAGACCCTTTATAACCAAGGCCTTTCCCTTTTGACGGTAAGGCATTATAACGAAGCCAAGTTAGCAGAGCTCTTGACTAACAGAGAGGTTCTGGTGGAGCAGAAGAGCCGGAGGACCGCACGCTATGTACTCAAGGGCGGCTTCACTTCTTCCAGCGCAGCGACTCCATGAAATGCAGGATGTCCTCACGGATGAAAGCTGTGACGGGGGCTAGTGAATCTTGATTTGGGGCCGCATTGAAATAGAGGGATGCACGCAGGAAGTGGGTGGTGCTATCGGTAAGGTAGAACTGTGTGCTGCTCGCCACCTCTCCTGTCACTTCGAAAAGGGTGCCATAGACATGGTGTAAAGTGTCAATGTAGTTCTTGCTATTGATGCCGTCCGCTTTGATATGATGGTCATAGGTGAGCTTGATGGCCTCATCCACCATTATGTCAAGATTCCCTTCCACGGGTTTGTATGTGAAATGGAGGGTCGCCTTCTGCTTGGGAAAGCTCAGGTTGAACCAACAGTTACCATCCTCGTTCTTCCGGAGATGGGTCATGCTGTATTCTGGAATCTCGGACTCGAATGGGCAGGGCATGTCCAAGGGCCGGTAGCTATGTTCGGGCAGGGCGAGGCGCAATTGTCCTTTGGGCTTGGGGTTGACCGGTTCTTCGCAAGAAAAGAAGAGACAGACCATAAATAAGCTCACAAGGACTTCAACCCGCATCTTCTGGATTTTCTTGCGGGATGGTCACTTTCACCTGACGGATCTTACGCCTGTCGGCCGCTTCTATGATGAAGGTGTATGCTCCGAAATCAATGCGTTCATTCTTCAGAGGGATCTTGCCCGCCTGCTCGATGATGAAGCCAGCCAAGGTGTCGGCCTCCCCCTTTAATGCCTCGAAGTCAGCCCCTTCGATATCCAAGATGCGATACATGTCGATCAAAGGTGTTTTTCCCTCCATGACGTAATTGCATTCATCGATCTTGGTGTAATTAAGGTCTGTTTCATCGAATTCATCGGTGATCTCCCCAACGATTTCCTCGATGACGTCCTCCAAGGTGATGATGCCAGAAGTGCCACCATACTCATCCACCACGATGGCCAAGTGGCGCTTCATGCCCTGGAACTCCTTTAACAGGTCATCGATCTTCTTGCTCTCAGGAACGAAGTAGGCCTCTTTGATCAGTTTCTGCCAGCTCAGATTCTTGATGTCGATGAAGGGCAGCAGGTCCTTCAGATAGAGCAATCCTACGATCTGGTCCAATGAATCCCTGTACACGGGGACTCTTGAAAAGCCCATTTCCACCACCTTTTCCAAGAGAGTGCCATAGTCGGTCTTTATATCGACAGCAAAGGCATCAACTCTAGGCGTCATCACCTGCTTCACATCGGTATTCCCAAATTTCACGATGCCTTCCAGGATGCGGCTTTCCTCTGTGGAGGTATCCTCCTTGGTGATTTCAAGGGCATGTTCCAAGTGCCCTACGGTAAGGTCGTTCCTATTTTTGACGAAACGCTTGAAAAAACGACTGAGGGCGATCATGGACCGACTCATTGGCGCGAGGACGGAGTTCATGATGCCCAAAGGGAAGGTCATGAACTTGGCCATCTTCAGATTGTGCGTGCTCGCGTACACCTTGGGGATGACCTCTCCAGCCATTAGGATGAGGAAGGTCACGGCCACCACTTGGATGAGAAAGCCCTGCAGTTCTGTGATCTGATTGAAATCCAGGACCCCTTCAACAAGGACAGTGGACAGAACGATGATGGCCACATTCACCAAGTTGTTACAGATAAGCACTGTGGCCAGTAGTTGTTCTGGAGCATTCAGCAGGGCGATCAAGCGCTGGTCCTCTTCATCATTGGACGAATTCAAGTCATCCAGCTGTGTAGGATTGAGTGAAAAGAAAGCCACTTCTGAACCAGAGATGAGCGCAGACAATACCAACAGGACGAGTATGGCAATCAGGACAAGAATGATGCTGGGCTCCAAGGGTTTGAAGAACAGTAGGACATCCAATGCATGAAGGAGTTGGGGAGGTTCCAAAGCTTAGAAGTCTCTGCGTTTAGAACGATTGGAGCAAGATACGAACGAACCTTTATCCATCAGAATGGAAGGTCATCGTCAGGTCCCTGGGGTTCCAGCGAAGGAGAACCCACCTTCTTCTCTTCATGTGCTGAATGAGTGACCTGTGCCTCACTGGAATCATTGGACGCGGACTCTTCAGGTCGGCTTCCGAGCAACTGGAGCACGTCTCCGACCACCTCGGTGGTATAGCGCGTATTGCCATCCCTATCCGTCCAACTGCGGGTCCTCAGTTTCCCTTCGATGTATACCTGACGTCCCTTGCTGAGGTATTTCTCAGCGATCTCCGCCTGACGCCTCCACAAGACCACATTGTGCCACTCGGTCTGAGTGACCCTTTGACCATTCTTATCAGTATAGTTCTCTGAGGTGGCGAGTGTGAAATTAGCTACAGCTGAACCACCTTCAAGATGTCGGACTTCAGGGTCCTTGCCAAGATTTCCTACGAGAATGACTTTGTTGATACCTGCCATGGGTTGAAGTTTTTGAGAAGTCAAAGATACGGTTAACAGCGTTAGGCTCTACGCTGCAGGAAGGTCGAGAAGTGTAAAACCATCCAAGAAGCGGCTCATCAGTCGAGACATCGGATAGTCCTGTAATTCATCCAAGGCGACCCTCACTGAATTCTCTGGGGACTTGAAGGGTTGATGAGATAAGCTGAACAGCGCGTGGATGCGCTGATGGCTGAGGAGATGCGTCAAGGTCGGGGGGGGCATCTTTCCTGACTTGGATAGTCGCCCTTTCAATGACCTGAAAGACTTCTCATCCAACTCTTCATTGGGGAATTCGTAAAGGCCAGCCCAGATGCTGCCGTCACCTCTCTTGATCAGTTGCGTCTTCCCTTCTTGGATAGGGATGCTGAAGTGCAGGTAACGGTCTACGGGAGGTTTCTTGGGGCGTTTCACTGGCAACTCACTGACCACCCCTATCCGCAGGGCCATGCACGTATCCGCAATCGGGCAAGCTGAGCAAAGAGGGGCTTTGGGCCTACAGACCAGGGCCCCGAGTTCCATCATCGCTTGATTGAAAACAGAAGGAGTCTGCCCCTTGATCCATTCCTTGGAAAGAGCGTGGACCATCTTAGCTCCGACACTGGAGTTGACCGCTTCCTCCACCAGAAAATGACGTGCGATGACCCTCTGGACATTCCCATCCACAACAGGTACGGCCTCTTCATAGCAAATGGAGGCTATGGCGGCTGCTGTGTAAGGGCCGATTCCAGGGAGTTCCAAAAGTCCGGAATAGCTCTTAGGAAAGACGCCATTCAATTGCATTGAGACAAACTTGGCCGTCTTGTGGAGGTTCCTCGCACGGCTATAATAACCCAGACCCTGCCATTGGTTGAGCACTGCATCTTCGGAAGCCATGGCCAGCGCATGGACGTCAGGAAAAGCAGCTACGAAGGCTTGGAAGTATGGGAGCCCCTGTGACACTTGGGTCTGCTGAAGGATGACCTCTGATAGCCAGATGCGGTAAGGCTCCTTGTCGGTCCGCCAAGGAAGCTCACGTTGGTGTTCGAGGAACCATGAGGAGAGAAGGTCGGCCGCGATCTTGGAAGGGGGGAAATTGGAGGATTTCAACGGCTCAGGGGACTTTTTGTTGAAATGTTTTCATCATTGCCATAATCGGTATATCTTTACGCCCCCTCTTGAGGTAAGTAAGCCTTTCGCGGAACGAAAATATTTTATTTCAATGACCAAAGCAGAGATAGTTACTGAGATAGCTGGGAAAACAGGATTAGAGAAGTCAGAGATCCAAGCCATCGTGGAAGCATTCATGAATGAAGTGAAGGACTCGCTATCTAAAGGAGATAACGTATACCTCAGAGGTTTTGGAAGTTTCATTGTTAAGACCAGGGCAGAGAAGACCGGTAGGAATATCTCTAAGAATACCACCATCGTCATCCCCGCCCACAATATACCGGCTTTCAAGCCGGCCAAGACCTTTGTAGATAAGGTCAAAAAAAGCGTTAAAGTGAAGTGACATGAAGCCTGAGACCAAAAGGTTGATTGCCGCTGTTTTAGCGCTAGTACTGTTCGTTCTTTTTTTGCTGGCACCACGATTGCCAAAGTCCAAGACACAAGAAGTCGCTCAGGTGACTGCCGTGGATGACAAAGTTCAGGAGGCGGTTGCACTGGTCAACGGAGAAAATCCGATGCAGGGGATATTGAAGCTCAGAGAAATCATAGAGAATGATCCTGAGAATATCGATGCCTCTTGGTATCTGGGCCTTTTTTCCATACAGACCGGACAATACGAGAAAGCGATAGAGCGCTTGGAAATGGTTGCGCGAAAGGATGAGACATCAACATACTCGGATGTCTATTACCACTTGGGTGAGTCCTACGCAGCTTTGGAGAATGTGGAAGAAGCAAAGAGATGTTATGGCCG
>JAQCAN010000026.1 GCA_027621335.1 Bacteroidota bacterium | reverse complement strand
TGCAGTCATAGATGTGCAGATATTGGATGAAGGAGGTACATCCATCTTCAGCTATGAGACGGCTCCATTTGACATTCCGGCCAATGCTAACGCATTGGCTTGTCCTCAGATCAGTGACACCGTCTATCTGGATACAGGCTTCGTTCCTTCCGAAACTGGCGAGTACACCATTGAAGTAACGGTTATCACTCCGAATGAAGATGCCAGTCCAGCCAACAATACCTTGACTAAATCCATAGAGTACACGAACTACACCTATGGACATGATGACCAGAATGAGCTGGACATAGAGTATCGTCCTGTCCTTACGAGTGGTTCATTCGAACGTTTCGGTTTCGGTAACTTCTATACCGTGCCTAATGAAGGTTCTGTGGCTAACGGTGTATTGGTCCGTTTTGGTCCGAACACGGATGAGGAATTTGAAGTGGAGGTCCGTCTCTATGAGGTCGATTCACCAGCTGAGATCAACCCAATAGCCGATGCAGGATTCGGTTCAGTTTCTGCGTTCTATGAGATCACTGCAGCGGATATCTCGCCTAGTATCGCCAATAGCGTTGAGACCTACATCGAGTTCGAGGATGAGTTGGAGCTATTGACCGATAAGATCTATTTCGTTTGTGTCATTCTGGATGCCGAGACCTCTCCATTCGAGTTGACTTGTCTTGGCGAGAGCAACAGTGATACTGATTTCTCAACGCGGGTCGTAGCGCTTACTGGTAACCAAGAATCCTTCTGGTTCGGTGATGGAGGAACTCCAGCAGTGAGATTGGTCGTAGACGGTGACCCCACAGGAATCGAAGAAGTAGCAGAATTAGAGGGTGTGACCCTAGGGCAGAACATGCCTAATCCTGCTAATGGCTTCACGACCATCCAATATCAACTTGAGCGCAACCTGGACGTCAACTTCCAAGTGATGGATGCTGCAGGACGCGTAGTCTTTGAGCAGCGTTATGGAAACCTAGCCCCTGGACAGCATGTCATTGAGCTTGACCTTGCTGGGTACAGCACTGGGGTTTACCAGTATTCTATTTTCTCAGGTAACAGCCGAGTGACCAGGAGCATGGTCATTGAGAAGTAAGACTGAACCACTGCGATATTGAAAAAGGCCCTCTTCTCAAAGAGGGCCTTTTTTTGTCTCATGATGATGTCTAAGTGGCCTTGAAGTTTGGGCTTGTCAGGCGGTTGCTAAGGTTCACATTCCTAGCAGACATATGAATTCAGAAGGGTTCTTGAACAATCGGGTTCGAATTAACCGAAGAGGCCGTGGATTTCAGCATCCACTGAAGAGATGATTTTACCTAGGTCCTCGTTGTCGTCTCTGAAGTTATTGTTGTCAACATCAATGATGAGCAATGGACCTTCAGTATAGGTGGTGATCCAAGCTTCATAGCGCTCATTCAGACGCTTCAGGTAATCCAAACGGATGGCTTCTTCATACTCACGTCCGCGCTGTTGGATATTGCGGACCAACGCAGGTACACTGGCTCTGAGGTAGATCAAGAGATCTGGTGGACCTATGAATTTCTCCATACTCTTGAAGAGAGAAAAGTAGTTCTCATAATCCCTCGTGCTCATAAGACCCATTGCATGCAGGTTTGGCGCGAAGATGTGAGCATCCTCGTAGATGGTCCTGTCCTGAATGATCTTCTTGGAGGCCTCCTTCAACTCTATGATCTGATTGAAACGGCTATTTAAAAAATAGATCTGCAGGTTGAATGACCAACGTTGCATGTCATTGTAGAAATCATTCAGGTATGGATTATCCTCAACCTCTTCGTAATGGGCGTCCCATTTATAATGCTTGGATAGCAGGGAGGTCAACGTGGTCTTCCCCGATCCTATGTTTCCAGCGACTGCAATATGCATGAGGGTAGTGTTGTTTTTGGCGTGTTCACGAATGTAAGACTTTAGCCTACGGAGCCTTGGAATTGTGGAAAACTGAGAACCAGGGCCTTCACCTTGGATAAGTACGTATGACCTCACCATTTCCGAGGAATAGCGAATTCACATTGGCATCTATGCATTTGAATCCCCTCACGTCCAGCGTCAATTCTTTGATGAATGGTTCATCGATCTTCTTAGTGGCCACACCATTTACATGGAGGAAATAAAGGTCATCCTCTACGACACAGAAATCCAACAGGCCAGGAATGTCAAGGGTGTTCATGTACACTCCGAATTGATCGAAGATCAAGAGCCCTTGGTCTTTTTCTGCCATGAATACCCTTGCTCCGGACTCGATCATCTTAAAAGGCGAGACACTTCTTCCGACCAAAGGGATGAGATTGCCTGAATTCGATAGTATCCGGCCTCTTTCATCGATACGGATGAGCTCGTAGTTCGTATTGTCTAACATCCAATAACTGTTATTACTGGACATGCACATCGCGGTGATGAATGGGAAGCCTAAGAGGTTCAAGTCCACCAATTCCGTGTGTGGACTGAGTGTATTGTCCAAGATCTGGAAACCAGGAACGTCTCCATAGAATAAAAGTAAGCGCATGAAGGAGGTGCGATCCAGAGACGTGATGTTGCCTAGCAGATTCTCTGAATGGTGCTTGATGACCTTACCATTGGAATCGATGAGATCCAATCCCTCATCAGCTAGAATGATGAAACGACCCTGACCATCATAAAGGAAGCCCAAGTGTGGCGCCTTGACCATCTTTTGATCCGCAGGAAGATTGAACAGTAACAAGACCAGGAGCAATAATCTCATGCTAAAAGAGGGGTTTCCTTAAAGGCTAGAAGAGCTTCAATATGGATCCTGGAATTTGAAAGCCTCGGAACCTTGTGTTGTCCTCCTAATTTGCCTTTGGACTTCATCCACTCATAGAACGTGCCAGTTCTTACGCAGTTTATAACTGGCATCCTAAGGTTGAAGTCATTCACCCGCTTGGCATCGTAATCAGAATTGATTTCGCGTAAGGTCTTATCGAGGTCTTCAGTGAACGTCTGAAGACTCAGTGGAGGCCTCAGGAATTCTATCACCCACTCGTGCCCACCGTTCTTTCCACCCTCCATGAATATCGGGGCTACACTGTATTCTGCCACTTGAGTCCCCATGCGTTCATTGACCAGTGCCAAAGCCTTCTCCACGTTGTCTACCATCAGTTCCTCCCCGAATACATTGAGGAATTGCTTGGTCCTTCCTGTGACCTTTATGCGGTAGGGATTCTTTGAAGTGAAGCAGATCGTGTCCCCAATGCGATACCGCCATAAGCCTGAATTCGTGGAGATCACCAATTCATACTGGGTGTCCAGCTCAACATCCTCCAGCCCAATGGTCACTGGTTGTTCCTTATGGCTCTCCTCCAAAGGAATGAATTCATAGAAGATGCCGTAGTCCAACATGAGGAGCATGTCCTCAGCAAAGGGCCTATCCTGTAGTCCGAAAAAACCCTCAGAGGCATTGTAGGTCTGCAGATAGAAGGTCTTTTTTCCAGGTATCCGTTCTTTGAATTGTGAAACATAGGGTCTGAAATCGACCCCTCCGTGCATGAACAGCTCGAGATTGGGCCAGACATCCATGAGGTTGTCCGTTTGTTTCAACTCGAGGATGCGATTGATGAGGACCAAGGTCCAGGACGGAACCCCAGAAAGGACAGTCACATCCGTATCCATGCTATAACGGGCCATCTGCTCCATCTTCTCTTCCCAATTGTCATTGAGTGCGATGTCACGCCCAGGGATACGTTTGAATTCCACCCATAAGGGTAGGTTCTTTATGATGATTGCTGATAGATCCCCGGAATAGGAATCCTCCCTCAAGGCATTCAGCTGGCTGCTTCCGCCTATGGCCAAGGTCTTCCCCTGATAGATGCGCGACTTGGGATGATGATACACGTGAAGGCCTAATAGGTCTTTCCCTCCTTTGAAATGGCATTCTTCCAAGGTCTCCTCGGTCACCGGTATGGACTTACTTCGGTCGTTGGTCGTCCCTGAACTCTTGGCGAACCACTTGACCTCCCCTGGCCAGAGGATGTCCTTCTCGCCCTCCATAGTGCGGTGGATATCCATCTTGAGAGACTCATAATCCTGAAGGGGAACGGCATCAGTGAATTCCTTTGAGGACTTCATGGATGTAAAATCATAGCGCTTGCCCCACTCGGTCAGCGCAGCTCTCCTTAAAAGATTGGAGAGTAGCTCCTGCTGGGTTTCAATAGGGAATTGCTTGAAGAGCTCGATCTGATGAACCCGCTTCTTTATGAGCCAAGAAAATATGGTCGAAAAGGCCATTGGTTAGAGCTATCTGTTAGTTTCGAAGGTATGAAATGTCTTGATCGTTTGATATTTAGCTTCTCATTCTACCATGTCGTTCTCATTTCGACCTTGTTAATGTGGCCATTTATCAGTCAAGGTCAGTATGCGTTCCAATGGCAGGAAAAGGCATCCATGCCCTTTAGAACCTCCAACAATGCAGTATGTAGCGCTTTTTCAGGAGGAGAGGAATGCGTCTACTCCTTTATGGGGATAGATTCCACAAAGCTTTACACAGGCATCCACCTCCGGACCTTTAAATACCGTCCTTCTACCGACAATTGGGAAGAGTTGGCTCCCGTGCCTGATACTTTAGGTAAGATCGCCTCCGCAGCTATTGCGGTGAATGGCATCGTCTATATTATTGGAGGCTATCACGTTTTTCAGGGCCCTCCCTTTGAATTATCATCGGATAGGGTGCATCGTTTTGATCCCGAGACAGATTCATTCTTAGAGGACGGTGCGCCTGTTCCAGTCCCCATTGATGACCACGTTCAATGCGTATGGAGGGACAGTCTGATCTTCCTGGTGAGTGGATGGAGTGATGTCGACTTTGTACCTGATGTTCAGATCTATAATCCCTTTTCAGACGTGTGGACATCAGGTACCAACGTGCCTTCAGGAATCGAATATGAGCACTTCGGGGCGAGTGGCGTCATTATTGGAGACACCATCTATTACCATGGTGGTGCAGCTGGTGGAAGCTTCTCGGCCTCTGGAAGATTAAGAAAGGGAGTCATCGACCCTGAGGATGCTACTCAGATCACATGGAGTGTCATCGGCAATTACACGGATAAAAAAGGCTATCGCGCAGGGGCTATAGCAGTGGATGACTTTGCCCTATGGATAGGTGGTTCACAGGTGACCTACAATTACAACGGGATATCTTATGGTGGAACTCCTGTATCAGCTCTTGACCGGGTGCTTGTCCATGATACGCATGGAGAAACTTTGGAGGTGGTAAATGGGTTGATACCTGAGGTCATGGACATCAGAGGATTGGCTGAGATGGTGGATCGTTCTATCTCTGTGGAGGAATGGAGTCAGGGCAGGAGGTGAGCGATCGGGTGTATCACATCAGCTTTGATGGGGTGACTTCATTGACGGAATACAATGACAATCAGATGCTTTCTATTTGGCCAAATCCAGTTGGACTTCAAGACCACATCACCTTCTCGGAGAACATAGTGGGAAGAGTTTCTCTTGACGTAAGGACGATCAAGGGGGATTTGATCTTGACCAAAGACCTCTCAAACGGACCTCAGAATCTATTGGTCCGTGACCTTGGTCTTACTGAGGCGGGTACTTATATCCTCACTTTTTCAGAAGGCCAAGGGCCGTTCATCTTGTTGGTCGATTGAAGGTCAATAGATCTCCAATACGTATGGCATGCGCATCTGCACACCTCTCATCTCCACCAACTCTTGGTATTGCTTGACCATGCGATAAAGCTTCATGTCCATTTCCGATAGGCTGGCCAGTGGATCGACTTTCGCTTGTCCAGTCAGGTCCTTGAGGATCTGTTCCAGGGGATCCACTTCCTCTGGGTAGTTCTGTACTTTGAACTTCTCCAGTCCAGCCATGCTCGCTGCCTCAGCTATGGTCTCATCCAGCCCTCCATAGGCGTCAACCAGGTGATTGTCCAAAGCGTCCACGCCTGACCATATACGACCTTGCCCGATGGAATCCACATAACGCTGTTCCACGGACCTTCCTTGAGCCACTTTCCCAGTGAAATCATCGTAGATATGGTCTACCATTTCCTGCCATACTCCACTTTCATCAGCTCTCAGTGGACGGTGGATATCCATGATATCCGCATATTTATGGGTCTTCACTCCATCATATTTAAGACCGAGGATCTGCTCATCTAATTCCTTGGTATTAGGAATCATCCCGAAGACACCAATAGAACCTGTTATAGTCATCTCACTCGCGAAGATCTTGTCCGCATTACAGGCAATGTAATACCCTCCAGAGGCGGCCACGTCTCCCATGGATACCAAGACTGGCTTGGTCTCCTTCGCCAAAGTCATCTCCCTCCAGATCACGTCACTGGCCAAGGCACTTCCTCCTGGCGAATTCACTCTGAGGACGATGGCCTTCACACTGGAGTCTTTCCTAGCCTCTGATATGAGTTCAGCCAAACCATCAGAGCCAATGGATTCTGTATTACCTTTTCCCATCCCGATCTCTCCGATGCCGTAAATGACTGCTATCTTATCTTTCGCATAGAGCTTCTCCAGATCGGTGAATTCTTCCACATTGGATTGGCTGTATTGTCTCAATGTCACTAGCTCTAAGTCCTCTTCAAGCTCGACACGGGTCTTGGACATAAGCTCGGCCATGACTTCATCACGGTATTTGACTCCATCTATGAGCCCACCTTCTTGGGCGCTCTTCGCGTTTCTAGAGAGGAGTTCAGCGGCTGCTAGGTTCACCTCCTCTTCGGTCATGTTCCTTGATTTGGCTATGTCATAGGCGATATGGTCCCAGATGGAGCTAAGGATCTTATCCAATTGTTCCTCATTCGAGGTACTCATTGAGTCCAAAAGGAAAGGTTCGACAGCACTTTTGAAGCGGTTGTTCTTTGGACGGATGACCTGAACATCAACTCCCACCTTGTCGAGCAGACCTTTCATGAACATGACATTGGATCTAAGACCTTTGAATTCCAACATGCCTTCTGGTTCCATATAGATCTCATCTGCCACTGAAGCCAGATAGTAACCGCCTTGAGTGTAGAAGTCGCTATACGATACGATCCATTTACCGCTCGATTTGAATTCGACCAGAGCATCCCTTATCTCTTGCATGGTCGCTAGTCCGGCCATTGGAGATTTGACATCCATAAAGATGCCGCTCACCTTCGGGTCCACTTGAGCTTTCTTGATCTGGGTAAGAATGAAATTCAGACCATCTTTCTGAATGGGCTGGAAGGTACTGAAGTCTATATCCAGGCGGTTTTCATAGTGCCTATCCGTTATCTCATTCTCAAAGGTGAGGTGAAGGACAGAATTGTCTTCCGCTTTGAAGGTCTTTTCTCCGGAAGAGGCCAGGCCCATGACAATGAGCACACCGAGCATGATGAAAACGAAGATGGCAAGCAGGGCAGCCAAGAAGGTTTTGAAGAAGGAAGCCATAGAAATTGAATTTCTACAAAGCTAGATCAACCATGTGCTTTTGCACTCCCCAATACATGTGCGGAAGGAAGGTCTTACAAAAGGCTAATTTCGCCAAGTGGAGCAAATGGTACTGGCTTTGGGATCCAATGTGGGTGACCGGAAGGTGAATATGGAACGAGCCGTAGTATTCATAGGTGAGCATATAGGTGCTATCAAGGGACAAAGCGGCCTTTATCGAAGTGGGGCCTGGGGTTTTGAGGGAAGTGAATTCCTCAATATGGTGCTTGTCTGCGAAACCGAACTTGGGCCTCGGCAGGCTTTGAACAGAATGAAGGTCTATGAAAAGGAAGAAGGCCGAGAAAAGACCAAGGACGGTTATGAGGACCGTCTCATCGATATCGATATCATCTATTACGGAGATAGGACTGTGGATGAACCTGGACTGCACATACCTCATTGGGCTATAGCGCTACGGATGTTCGTTCTTGCTCCATTAGCTGAGATCCTTCCCGAGGCTATCCATCCAACGCTCGGATTGACCTCATTGGAGATGTTGGAGCGTTGTAAGGATGAAACCATTTGTGAACGGCTGAAATGAACTACGATTTCATAGCCATAGAAGGGAACATCGGTGCGGGGAAGACGACCTTGTCGAAGATGTTCAGTGAGGCTCTGGGCACCAAGCTCATCTTGGAGCAATTCGCGGATAATCCTTTTCTGCCCAAGTTCTATGAAGATCCCGAGAAACATGCGTTTCCACTGGAATTGTTCTTTTTAGCTGAACGATACCATCAGCTGAAAGACCATTTCTCCTCACCTGATCTGTTCCAACAGAGAACTGTAAGTGATTATTTTATAGGTAAGTCATTGATATTCAGCCGTAATAATTTGAATGAGGACGAGTTTCGATTGTTCAGGTCCCTCTTTGACATCATGTTCAGTAACCTTCCAAAACCCGATCTCCTATTGTACCTTCATGTGGACACACAAGGTCTTAAGGATAACATTAAAAAGCGAGGTCGTCCCTATGAGCAAGGCATAAAGGAGGGCTACTTGCAAGCCGTCCAACGGGGCTATCTCGAGTTCTTGAAACAACAGGAGGGCTTCAAATCAGTGGTAATTGACTTGAAAGGGCAGAATTTTGTAGAGGATAAGTCCTGTTTCGACCGTCTGATTTCATTGGTTGAACGAAAATTCCCGATAGGATTGACTTATCTGGATTTTGAGAGGGATATTTGACCTAGGGAGGAGTAGGAAAACATTAGAGTACTATGCGTCCTTATGTTAATTTTGTGCCTTTAAACAAAAACCATAATCCATCTATCATGTTTCTCAGAAACTCACGTACTACCATAACAGCTATCGCGGCTGCACTCATCGTCACCAGTTGTTCACTATTTGACGATGTGACTTACAGCGTAACTCCATCTCCACTAGAAGCTCATGGAGATAGTGTCAGGGTTTCCATCACAGGTGCAGTGCCTGAGAAAAGCATCAATAAGAGCGCTATCGCTGACGTGACTCCTGTCATTCGTTGGGAAGGTGGTGAGAAAGCACTGAAAACAGTAACAGTTCAGGGTGAGAAGGCCGCTGGAAATGGCATTGTGATCAACAGTAAGTCAGGAGGTAATTTCACTTACTCTGATGTGGTAGCCTACGACCCGATGATGATGAAGTCTGAGCTTTTCATAGCTGCATCTGCTGGAAAGGGTACGAACCGAAAAGAGCTAGGCGAAGCTAAAGTCGCTGATGGCGTTATCGCTACGCCATATTTGGTTCAGATAGATCATAAAGCCATTATGGCTCAGGATGCTTTCCAAAGGATCATCACCGAGAGAAGCACTGCTACCATCAATTATCTGGTTAACTCTCCACAAGTCAGGGCGAGCGAGTTGAAGGATATCGATATGAAGGAATGGGATGCATTACTGAAGGATATAGCTAATAACGAGAGATTAGCGGCCAAGGCTATTGACATCGAAGCCTATGCCTCCCCTGAAGGTGAAGTGGATCGCAACGACAAGTTGGCTGATGGACGCGCTAAGAGCGCTAAGCAAACGACTGACGGAATTATGAAAAAGGCCAAGTTGGGTGACATTGATGGGTCGTACTTAGAGAAAGGAAACGGTGAGGATTGGAAGGGTTTCAGAACCTTGATGGAAGCTTCAGATATAGAAGATAAGGCGCTCATTATCAGGATTCTTGAGACCTACTCTGATGTAAATGAACGTGAGAAGGAGATCAAGAACCTATCTAAGACCTACACCGAGATTGCTGAAGACATCCTTCCTAAGCTGAGAAGGGCTGAAATGGTTCTGTCTTATGATGTTATTGGGTATTCAGATGAGGAGTTGATAGAACTTTCCAAATCCAATCTTGATTCTTTGAAATTGGAGGAACTTCTTTATGCAGCTGAATTGCATTCGGATGATGCCACCAAACTGAGTGTTTACAAGCATGCTGAAGCCCGTTTCACAGATGACTATAGGGCAGCGAACAATATCGGTGGAATCTATTACATGCAAGGGAAGATGGCAGACGCATCGGCTCAGTTCACCAAGGCTTCCAACATTGAGAAGAACGCAACAACATCCAATAATACTGGAATCATGGTGCACAGGAATGGTGACCGCAAGAAAGCGGCTGAAATGTTCCGTGAAGGCATGTCTGCAGGGACTGAGGCGGCCTACAACCTTGGAATTGTGAATATCCAAGATGGAGATTATGGTTCGGCTGTGAGCAACTACAAAGGCTATGATTCTGTGAACAGTGCTCTAGCTGCTCTATTGAACGGTGATGCAGCTTCTGCCAGTAACATTTTAGATAGGGCAGAGGAAGGAGATTCAGCTGTGGCTCATTACATCAGAGCCATCATCGCAGCTAGAGGGAGCGATGCGGCCAGCGTGAACAGCCATTTGCAGATGGCCATCAGCAAAGACCCGTCCTTGAAGGATAGAGCCATGAAGGACGCAGAATTCCTTGGAATGACACTGAGCTTATAAGAAACCTAATAAACGGTTAGAATCCCCATCGGAGACCCGATGGGGATTTTTTTTGCTCGGATGCAGAAGAAATGTGACCTAGGTGGCCTATCCTAAAGGTTAGGGCACACTATAGGTCTCTTACTGTATCTTTGATAAAGGAAAACTAAAAGACTTTTATCATGAAACACCTTAACCGACTTTTCATTCTTTCGATAATAGCTTCGTTCTCTCTTTGCCAACAAGTTCAATCGCAGGACCTCGGTGGAGAGGTATTCGGTGCGAAGTATATCGTCAAGACCAATCTGGTAGGCTGGGCCTTTTACTCCATCAATGCGAATTATGAGTACAAAGCCGGTCCGAACACGAGTGTTGGCCTTTTAGGAGGATATAAGATCCCTACGACCTTCACAGTTGATGCCATAGGAGAATTAGATGGTGAGAATCAGACCTATACTGGGGAGATAGAACCCAAAGGGTACTTCATCAATCCATATTTCCGTGTCTATCCGGGGGGAGCGATGACAGGATTCTATGTCGAGGCCTTCTTGAGGTACTACGATTTCAAATACAAAGTGCCCTACGACTACACCAAGGACGGTGAGGATATCAGGGCGAACTTGGATGGAGATGCGAGTGCGGCAGGAGGTGGACTTGCCATTGGTGGTCAGTTTGCTTTTAGGTCAGCGCATATTCCTGGATATCAACACAGGTTTTGGTGTCGCCAGTGGTAACATTCATCTAGAGACCAATGATCCAAATTTGGATGCGGAGGATTATCTGACATCAAGCAGAACATAGAGGAGAATAGAGATGATGCGGATATCCAGATTTTCCTTCTAGGGGACATCATCACTAACATCGAGGCTGATGCAGATGAGAATTCAGCTTGGGCGGATATCAAAGGCCAATTGTTTCCTGTATTCAGAGGAGGAATCAGTATCGGTTATGCCTTCTGAGAGGACTCTGTAACAAATGAGATTTAAAAAAGAAAGGGCGGTCTCATGGCCGCCCTTTTCTTTGAAATTAATACTCGATCAAGGCAGTAACACCTTGTCAATGGCATGAATGACTCCGTTGGTCCCTTGCAGATCCACCAGGGAGAGAATCAATCCCGCTGTATCCGAAGAACCTGAGTCGGAAATAGTGAAGTTGGTGGCATCGATACCTATCTCACCACCATTCGTCATGGTCACATTGCCTGTGGTCAAGTCCGAGCTGTAAACACGCGCACCTGACACGACATGATACAGAAGAATGTTGGACAGTTCCTCATCAGTGAGTGTGCTCAAATCAATACCCAGGTCGATGAACGCTTGGTTCGTTGGAGCGAAAACGGTGAAAGGACCTTCTGTAATAAGCACTTGATCGAGACCGGTCTGAACCAAAGCATCTACTAGAATAGTGAACTCGGGATTTGCTCCGATTGCTAACTCCACTATATTCTGAGTTGGTGGAATCAATACTTCTGAGATGCCATGGTAAACGGTTCCGAATTTCCCAGAATCGAATAAGAAGATCTGCGCATCATTCACTGTAGGGAGGTTAACTGCCTGGCCTCCTGTAGGAAGTCCGATCTGAACAGCAGCACCATTCAAGGTAGGCACATAACCATTGGTCAGGTCTCCTGAGAAGACCGTTCCTCCTATAACATGATAGAGAAGGATATCAGCCAGCCCCTCAACTTCAGCAACATTATCCAAAGTGATACCTATGTTCAAGAAGGCCTGATTATTAGGACATAGTATGGTGATACCACCTCCTACAACGGCTGGAACGAGACCAGCACTCCTTATTCCTTCTCTTAGGATATTGAAGTTCAGATACTGATTGGACTTGCTCAAGTCTCCTCCAAAATCCTCAGGTCTCTCAGTAGCATATTTCAAAGCATTGCCTTCAAGTTCTTCTATGAAAGCATCAAGTTGCTTGTCCATATCGACCTGCTCAGTAGCGATATCGGTCAGTTCGTTCTTACTGCATCCTGTTAGAATCAATGCAGATGTTAAAAATGCCATTCCGGCAAAGCGCACTATTTTATTCATTAGTATGATGTATTAATGGATTACATCCCTAAGAAGAAATAGCAGCTCCAAACGCTTACGTGTATTTAAAAAAAACGGCCCATGCGGGCCGTTCTTTCATCTGTCTGTTTGGTTGTAATATCAGTATCCAGTATTCTGCACAAGGTTGGGATTGGCGACCACGTCATCGGCTGAAAGGGGATAAAGATTGATATAATCAGGTACACCCACACCCGTTGGAGAGTTGCCTTTGTACTCCCAGACATAATCACCACTGGTGAACAATCCGAAACGAACAAGGTCAGTTCGTCTATGTCCCTCCCAATGCAATTCTCTTGCCCTTTCATCAAGGACTTCTAAAGGAGTCATCGAGCTGACTTTGTGTGCATTATCCCCATATGCTCTTTGTCTCAAGTCATTCACATACCCCATTGCAGTTCCCATGTCTGCAGACCCTCGAGCCGCGGCCTCAGCATAGATCAGATATGCATCGGCCAAGCGGAACATAGGGAAATCTGTATTCACGTGGTTACCTGAAGGGTCGGCATCCGCAGGAAGATCTCCTGTTTTGGTCACATTGCGATACTTGGAATTTGGGAAGCCATTGGTCCACACTCCTATTTGCTCTACAAGCTGCTGATGACCTTCAGTGTGAAGGGTGTTCCTGGTATCGCCAACGGTGTCCATCTTACTTGAGAATGCTTGCTTGGTGCGGTATCCTGCCCAGCCCCCATTCACCCCGAACTCGACTGGGTCTTGAGTGTCATTTCCAAGGAAGGCATGAACGAAAAACGTTCCTCCTCCCCATGTTTGGGTGTTCATTGCATCGAAGCGAACTGGGAAGATGATCTCGTTCACCGCTGGGGCCTCATCATTATCAGCTAAGAAGAGGAATCGGTACTCTGTGCTCAAAGCGTAAGCTCCGCTGTTGATGATCCTTTGGGCATACTCAGCCGCTTGAGCGTATCTTGCAACACCTGTATACACTTGGGAATTCAGATAGAGTTTGGCCAACAACATCCAAGCCGCTCCTTGATCAGCACGCCCATAGTCGTTGGACTTCGGAGCCGACATCCCACCTTCAATGGCCAAGAGTTCGCTTTCAATGTAATTGAATAGAGATGCTCGGTCAATCTGTTCAGGAAGGAATGCTCCCACTGCATCCTCTTCAGTGACGAATGGTACGTTGCCGAATAGGTCAATGGCGTGCCAATAACTCAATGCTCTGAGGAAACGCGCTTCACGGTTCATCATCCTGATCCTGTTCTTATCCGAATCTGAGAATCCTCGTTCATCCAATTTGCTATCGGAACTTTCTCTGATGAACTCGTTGCACAGGGTGATCTGGAAGTAAATCCTAGAATAACCGGCTTTCACAAAACTATTGCTGGCGGTCCATTCCATGGTATTCAACTCAGGGATTCCGACATCATTCCATCCGCAGACCGCTTCGTCAGTGCAGATCTCTTGAAGGTTCCACATGACACGTGTGTACTGGGAGAAGCCTTCATCGATTCCTGCGATATCGGGACTACCTGCGGGGCCTTGGTTTCCAGAAACAGCCAGACCTGCATAGACCTTGGCTAGTACGTTGATATAATTCCCAGGGTCCTCATATACAGAAGCTGAATTCAGGCCGTACGCAGGCTCTAGGTCCAAGTCCTTGGTACATGTGGTGAACAGCATGGCAAATGTCATGCAGATGGCTAGGGAGCGCATGTTCGATGTATTCATTATTGTGGACATTTTATTATAGAGTGACATTCAAATTGATAGAATAGATTCTCGGTCTAGGAAAAATACTGTTATCGATCCCACCGACTACCTCTGGATCTATACCAGAGTAATCGCTGAGCACGAACACGTTGTTCACATTCACACCCATGCTAAGACTCATGGTCTCATTCAGGATCTTCCCGAAGTTATAGTTCACATTGAAGTAATCCATACGCAGGAAGTCAGCCTTTTCTATGTAATAGTCAGAAAGGAATTGTTCAACTGACGTATTGGTGAAACCGGTTTCTAGGAAGTTGCTGTTCAAGTTGGTCGAGCTTCCATTGGTAGGGACCGATTGGAAGTTGCCTCGCTGTGAATTCACGTTATTGTAAGTGTAACGATCGAACTCTGCTCGTAGGTTGAAAGCTGTGGACCAGCGCTTGTAGCTGAAATCTGTGCTGAATCCCATGAAGAAATCAGGTTCTGGCTTTTCGTAGATATATCGGTCATCCTCATTGATGACTCCGTCATTGTTCCGATCCACAAAAGCATCCAAAGAAGAGTATCGGTCTAAGGCATTGACCACGCCATCTCCATTGAAGTCTGGATTCTCTCTGTCTCTCAATGCTCCAGCATTGATCGGGCTCCCGCTCGCATCATATTGCTGCTCGTAGACATAGAACGAGAAGGTTGGATGACCTACAGCATGGATTTGGACATTGTTCCCGATACCTCCGCTGATACCTCCGACCAGAATGCCTGGTGAATTAGGGTCTTCCACCTGAGTCAATTTGGTGACCTCATTCCTATTGGTCGTGAAGTTCATACCGACCCTCCAATCCATATCCTTCTTATCTATTGCGATATAACTCAGCTCTATCTCCAATCCTTCATTGGTCATGCTCCCAACGTTGGTCAGGATCTCGTTGGTAAAGTTCGTACCCGCAACGACATCGACTACTGCTAGGAGGTCATCGGTATTCTTGCGATAATAATCTATGGAACCATAGATGCGGTCATTCACGAATCCGAAATCGAATCCAGCATTGATACTGGTGGTCTCTTCCCATTTGATATTGGCATCGTAACCATCTGGTCTCAGCAGGCTGTAGTAGGTCGTTCCAAAAGGATACTGTGCGGTAGCCGTGCTGGTATTATAGTTCGCTATATAGGGATATTGACTCTATCTATCCTGTTGTCCAGTCACTCCCCATCCAGCTCTGAACTTGAGATAGGAGAGTGGCCCAGCGTTTTGCAGGAAGGATTCTTCACTGACCCTCCAAGCGACAGCTACAGAAGGGAAAAGCCCCCAACGTGTATCTGGAGAAAAGCGTGATGACCCGTCATTCCTCAAGGTAGCCGTGAGCAGATACTTGTCATTCAAGGAGTATTTCACTCTTCCATAGAAGGAGATAAGTGCGTTCTCATTCAGTCCTGGAATGCCAGCAGGAGTAATGGTATCTCCCGATGCATTCAAGGAGGGATAAGAAGGATTGAACGTGTTCCAACGCTGATAGGAATATCCTCCTGTTAAATCCAGATCACTGTTGATGGATTCAAGCTCGGTGACATAGTTGGCATAAGCCTCAAGTAGGCGATTCTCCTTTTTCTGTGAGAAGGTGGTGCGCTCTCCACCTTGGGCGAACTGAGCAGCTGCATCAGCTGGTATGAAGACGTTACCATTTCCTGAGGAGGCATCCGTACCCAAATTGAGCACACCATGGAGTCCTTCTACGAATGGGATGGCATAATCCAGTTTCATATTACCTATGAAACGGTTGACTCGGGCCTCGTCATTTCTCTGATTCAATAGCCCTACTGGATTTCTTCCAGCGAGGTTATTCAACACTCCAGCAGCGTTGACCCACTCGTAATAGCCTCCATAGGTGGTCTCTTCACCTCCAACAGTAAAGACCGCATCATTGAAGATGGGTTGTGTAGGGTCAAAGGAGACCGCTCCGCCAATGGCTCCTCTGTCTGGGAAGAAGTTGTTGTTATAGGTGAACTTGGTATTCACATCCACCTTAAGATCACCATCTAAGAATGTGGGCTGGAAGTTCATTCCCAAGCTTGTCCTTTGAAGTCTAGAACGCTTCAAGACTCCTTCTTCATCCTTGAAGCCTATGGAGACCCTATAAGGAAGGTTCTGTATGCCACCAGAGAATGACAGATTCGTCTCAGATATGGTTCCTGTCTGGTAGATCTCATCCTGCCAGTTGGTGTTGGCGTCTCCTAGAAGATTGATCTGGTTAGCTGTTCCATATTCGTTGATGACTTGCCTGAATTCATCAGCACTGAGAACGTCAGCGAACTCCACGACCTCGGATAGAGAATAGGACGTGTTCAGATTGACTTGAACATCTTTTGAAGTCGCACTTCCGCGCT
>JAQCAN010000270.1 GCA_027621335.1 Bacteroidota bacterium | reverse complement strand
GTCTCCTTCCTTCGCTTTTCTTCTTTGAATTTCTGATATTCTTCCTTGGACCACCTGTCTCTGGCACTATTCTCTTTGGACAATCCTAGATCCAAGGCCTCTTGTTCCGCCCTCTTCATCTCTTCCAAGACCAAGGCCTTCTTCTCAGCAGTTTTGATGGCATTGTTCGTGCTTCGGTTCTTTTCCCAATAGCGAAGTCCGTTCTTTACAATGATCTCCTTTACATAATCCGTGCGCATAACTCGTCCACTAGGGAGATTGTACTCTTGTGCCCACGCTTCGCGAAGCTCCATCAGTTTCCCATAGACATGCCATTGGATCTGATTCATATCTTTCTTATCGTTCTCCTTCAGTTGAACGATCTGATCGGCCAGGGAATAATCCATTTCTTGCCAATAGAGGTTCTCCTGCCTGACCCATTCCTTTCGATCAGCAATTTGAATTCTATTCTCAATGAGGTCCATGAGTGGAAAAAGGTGGAGGACATCCTGCGCTGCATAGGTCAGCTGATCCTCCGTGAGCGGCCTATTGAACCAATTGCTCTTCTGTGCGTCCTTGTTCACTTCTACACCTAAAAGATCCAATAGGACCGTGCCCAATGAGGTCTGTGGAGAATCTAGCAGACGGATAGCTACTCCAGTGTCATAGAGGTTGACCGGTCGGCAGCCCAACGATTGCAACAGCATCATGTCCTCTTGGAAGGAGAAGACCACCGTGGTGACGGATGGATCCTGGAACACAGCATAAATGCCACTCAGATCCAATTCCTCTGCCAAAGGGTCAATAAGATAACAGAACTCACCGGCCATCAATTGCATGAGGCAGAGAGTGAAGCCATAGCGATACCTGTTCCTATCGAATTCTAGGTCCACTGCAACCCGAGCACAGCTCTGGATCTGTGGAAGATGCTCCTGCAGTTTTGCATTGCTGTCAATGTAGATGATGTTCTCCTTACCCATATAGAGTGTGAAGGTAGGGAAAGGGTCTTGGCTTAGAAAGAAAGACCCAAGGAATCCTGGATGGATTCAAGGAGAGATCAACTTGACTTCCTCTTGCTTCTCGATATTCATGTTCGGTATGCCATACATGCTCGTCACCTTGCCTTCCACACAGACTTTCTCATTGATGAGGTAGTTGATGTCGATTTTGTCAAAATGGATGAAGTCATCCTTCCGGATGTACACTGAGAATACGGTGTCGGGGAACTTCTTGTCAAAGTTCAACCAATAATTCCCTGAGCCACTGAAGCGCGTGCTGACTACGGTTCCGCATACATTGACCTTCTTAGAGCTTCCCATCCAAAGCTTGGCTTGCGAAGTATTGATATGTCCTTGAGGGAGACTGGTGGCAAGTAGGGGTTCTACACCCTGTCCCGCGGAGTCAGGGAACCAGTCCTGTATATCAAAGTCATTCTCCAACTCCTCTTCACCTTGAACATTAGGGAAGAAATCCAAAGAGACGTAGGCTTCTATGTCGTCAATGCTATAGCAGAAGGCGGATAGTGGGTCTTCAAGATTCTTATTGGGCATCTTGAAGGCCACCCCTTTACCGCGTTGAGGGTCCATGACCACTTTGATGAATTCAGACGGAATAGGCAAGCGATGCGTGCCGCGTTCTATGCGCTTCGCATTCTCCTCTATCACTGGCAGAGTCACCACGTAGAGTGCTGTTTTATTCCTTTCGACATAGGCTCTGAGAACACCTTCCATCTCGGCCCATGCCTCTCGGTTGAAGTCAGGATGCATGGGGCTCATATTCGAATAGAAATAACTTTCTGAAAGCGCTTTGAGACTCCAGCGGAAGTCGGCTGAAGGGGCAAGGTGGCCACGGTCATAGCCAAAGCCATCGTAGGCATAGGTGCTATCAAGTTGTAGGTCCTTAAGGAAATAGTCAGTCTCAATGGCCTCACCTTCAACCAACGGATCATCTCTGAAATCATTCGTCCGTCCTACGCTTCCCTGGATGATGTCCGGTGAAATGATGTGCGTGACCCAAGCGGCCTGTCCTGTCTTCTCATTGAAACTCAGGATCAACCCTTTGTGCTTCACTGGGACGCCTGCAGGCAATCCGATCTGCTCCAAATCAAGGATGAGTTCTGCCAGCTTGATATCCTCTACCTGAGATCTCAAGTCCTCCAACTCTGAAAGTTTCTTCTGAATCTCTGAATCCAAACGATCCAATCTCACTCCCACATCCTGTGCAAAGGATACGGTGGATAGTATAAGGAGGATAATGGAGAAGGATAAGCGCGTCAAGACCATATTTCCAAGTGAAGGTAGGGGCTATTCAATTGCTGTCGATACCCTTCAATGTCCCTCCTTCAAAAGGTCAGGATAGGCACGCTTGAATCGGTCAAGGCGGGGAATGGATACATTCCGAACATAGGGGTTATTTGGATTCCTCACTTCGTAATCCTGGTGGTATTCCTCGGCGGGGTAGAAGATATCCAAAGGAACGATCTCTGTTGCCAGTGGCTTGTCGTATTTCCCTGTTTGCTCCAGACTGTCCTTGAAAGCGTTCGCAATCTGCCCCTCTTCTTCATTCTGATAGAAGATGATGGAGCGGTATTGAGTGCCAAAATCAGGGGCTTGCCCATTTACAGTAGTAGGATCATGGCTGCCGTAAAAGACCTTTACCAAGGTCTGATAGCTCACAACAGACGGGTCATAATAAACCTCCACGCTTTCAGCATGGCCTGTTCGTCCTGTCCCAATGGACTCATAGGTGGGATTTTCCGTTTCACCCCCAGCATAGCCTGATACGGCTTCAGAGACTCCCTCAACACTTTCGAAAACCGCCTCCACACACCAGAAGCAGCCGCTGGCGAAGTAGGCCTTGCTGTAAGTGCTCAGGTCCACCTCAGGCTTGACATATGACGTGGCCTTTTCCTGGGCGATGCCATTGGAGTTGCAGGCCGAAAGAAGAAGAGTACTCAGACTGATCAAAAGAAGA
>JAQCAN010000269.1 GCA_027621335.1 Bacteroidota bacterium | reverse complement strand
CTGGAAGACGTCCTATGTCTTTTGAGCAACAGCGCTTCAGGAGTGGCCTCTCCGAATTGTTAGGTAGGCGCATCAGCCTAAAGACCGATGCCCGTGGAAAAGGCTCCATTGTCATCCCATTCGATAATGATGAGGACCTCAGGCACATCGCTGATGCCTTGGATTTCTAAGGATGAAGTTCAGGGTGTTGATAGTATCTATCCTATTGAGCTTCAATAGCATAGGACAATCCACCGAAAGCGATACATCAACTACACATTCTCCAAAGAAAGCCACCCTACTCAGCTTGGCCTTGCCAGGAGCTGGGCAGATCTACAATAAGAAATACTGGAAGCTACCCATCGTCTACGGAGGCCTTGGATTGAGCGTCTATTATCTGGACAGGAATCTCAAGGACATCCGTTTCTACAAGAAGAACCTCATTGCCATTCAAGATGATGACCCAAGTACCCTGAATGAAACGCTATTCACGGAGAACGCTCTAGAGCAGATCGTGGATCAACGTAAAAATTGGAGGGACCTCAGTTATGTGGCCATCGGGCTGGTTTATGCTTTGCAGGTTCTGGACGCCAATGTGGATGCCCATCTCTTCTACTTCGATGTGGATCGGGACCTCAGCCTATTCATCCTTCCATACACAGACTTCGCCTCTGGACCCACTACAGGGCTTCACTTGGGCTTGAACTTCTAATTTCCACTACTGAAAATGGATATCGGTATTATCGGATATGGTAAAATGGGACACATGGTGGAGGCCGAAGCTCTCGCTTTGGGCCATACCATTGCCTTCATTGCCAATTCCGCTGAGGACACATGGTCCAAAGCTGATGTCCTCATCGAATTCACCGAACCTGGGATGATGATAGAGAATCTCAAAAAGGCGCTGGAGCGCCAACTGCCCATGGTCAGCGGAACCACAGGGTGGTATGAGCGCTTACCAGAGGTCAAGAGCCTGGTCGCTGAGCATCAAGGAAGCTTCCTATACGCTAGTAATTTCAGTCTAGGAGTAAACCTCTTCTTCGAGATGAACCGTATCATGGCCAACTTGATGTCCGGCTTCGAGGAATACGATGTCCATATCGAGGAGATGCACCATACCGAGAAGAAAGACAGCCCAAGTGGCACAGCCATCACCACAGCCGAAGGCATTCTGAAAGAACATCATAAGTACTCCAAATGGATGCTGAAGACGGGACAGACCTCGAATACAGAGGCCTTGGAAATCACAGCCATACGAGAACCTGGAGTTCCAGGGACACATACTGTGACCTACTCGAGTGGCATCGACCAGATCAGCTTAACCCATGAGGCCAAGAACCGAAGAGGCTTTGCCAAAGGCGCGCTCCTGGCCGCAGAATGGCTTCCAGGGAACAAAGGTCTTTTCACCATGCAAGACATCCTGAAACTCAAATGATTGCTTAACACCCGCTAGACTATGACCATTCCAGTTTTGATCCTTATCGCCACATTGATCGCCTATTTCGCATCCTTGTGGAAACTCTTTCAGAAGGCTGGTGAACAGTCATGGGCAGGCTTCGTTCCTGGCTATAACCTCTTTGTATGGCAGAAGATAACCGACCGACCATGGTACTGGATCCTCATTCTCATCATCCCTGGGGTTCAGTTCCTTATGCTCATCATCATGAATGTTCAGATGGCCTGGTCCTTTGGTCAGAGAGGATTCACAAATACCCTGTTGGCTATCGTTGCGCCCTTCTACCTCTTCCCTAAGATGGCATTCTCGCAGGAGGTCAAATACACTGGAAATATCGACTGGAAAGGCAAGAAGAGCAGTGGCCGAGAGTGGGCCGATGCACTCTTGTTCGCCCTCATCGCAGCGTTCATCATACGGACCTTTGTCCTGGAGGCCTTCACTATACCTACGCCTTCTATGGAGAAGTCCATGTTGGTGGGTGATTACCTATTTGTGAGCAAGGCTCGTTATGGGGCCAAGCTCCCTGAGACCCCCATCTCCTTCCCTCTGGTCCATCACACCTTACCCATTCTGGGAGTACCTAGTTACGTGGACTGGCAGACACTCGACTACCATCGCCTGCCCGGTTGGGCGGATGTGGAATTAGGCGATCCTGTGGTCTTCAACTACCCATTAGGAGATACGGTCATCTTAGAAGATGAGGTCACCTCTTGGTACCAATACATCAGAGAACTGGGCTACCAAGCTGCGGGTAGTAAAGAGAATTTTCTGTCTGACACAAAGAAGTATGAAAACTTCGCTCGAAAGAATCTCTTGAACAATCCCAGAGTGACCGTCTCGGTCAGGCCAAAGGATAAGAAGGAGAACTATGTCAAGCGCTGTGTGGGCATGCCAGGCACCACCATTGAGGTCGTGGATGGCCTCTTGACCATTGATGGTCAGCCATTGAAGGATGTCCCTGGGATTCAATTCACGTATAACCTTCTCACCAATGCAGGTCTGACCAATTCAGTCAGGGATAAGTGGAAGGAAGACTATGGAATCAACCTCTCGGACATCAGAGGAAGTGGCACATCCTACCAGATCAATCTCACTGAAGATCAGGCCATCGCGCTAAAGGACTCCGAGATGGTAGACAGCCTATATGTGGATTGGGACCCCAAGCAATTGGAATGGAACCGCGTATGGAGCGTCTTCCCAAATGACCCACGTTATGACTGGTCAAGGGATAACTTCGGCCCCCTTCTCCTTCCGGCCAAGGGCATGAGCATTGCATTGACTCCCGGTAATCTCCCGCTTTATGAACGCGCCATCAGGGTCTATGAGGGAAACGACCTGAGACTTAAAGGAGGCAAGATATTCATCAATGGTGAAGAGGCCAACAGCTATACGTTCAAGATGGACTACTATTGGATGATGGGGGACAATCGCCATAACTCCTTGGATTCCAGGTATTGGGGCTTCGTGCCCGAAGACCATGTCGTAGGGCGGCCTTCCTTTGTCTGGCTCTCCTTGGATCAGGAACTCGGCTGGACGGATGGAA